>JAFGVU010000216.1 GCA_016937855.1 Bacteroidales bacterium
AAAAAAGAATGCATTGCAATTTCTTTTTTTAACGAGGATGCTCGAGCCTATGGCTCGGCACAGGCGAATAAACGAACAAATGAACAATCGAAGTGCGAACAAGCGAACAATCGAACGAAGGAATAAAATAGCAATCGAATAAAAGCAAGGTGCAGAGCACCGAAACATTATTAACCAAACGAATTACGAACAAATTTTGATGTCTATAATCTCTTGGAGCAAGGAACGACTTGTGCTGAGATCAGATATCTTTCGGATCGGAAGTAAGTTTCGACCGACAAGCTTTAGTGTGTTTTTTGTTTTGGTGGAATAAAGATTACTAATCTTTGGTTGGGTTACCTTTTTGTTTTGAATGACCTTTTTTTATAGCAAGTATTCTTTGTATTAAAATTATTACTATATTCGTGCATAGTTATTGTCAAATTCAAGCCGTGAAAGAAAAATATCGTATAATTATAATTGTTTTCTCTGTTTTACAGTTAAGTATTTTAGCTGTAACTCTCTATATGATTAGAATCAATAATAACGAAGTAAAACAACAAAACCATTTTAATATTAATAAAATGGTTTCCGAAAACATTTTGGAAGTTGATAATATTTATCTCGAAATGCACCAAACACTTGGGAAAATTGTAGAAAATGACACTATAATATACCCTTACGATAGTTTAGTCTCAATATATTTCAATCATCGACACAAAGCTGACGAAATTATTTCTCAAATGGAGAATAGTCCGCATTATAGTTTTTCGCCATCGATACACGATGGCTATGTAGGATTAAACGATATTGCCTCCGAAATTATAAACCATACAGCAAACAATAATTATCAATTGGCAATAAATATTTATTATGAACAATATGCTACGAAAAGCGATAAATTGAGAAAAGATGTGCTTTTTTATGTTGATTTGTTGAATCAACATTTAATTTCAGATATTAACAAGCGGGAAATCGATAATTTAACCGGATTAATAATTTTCTCTATCATACTAGTTTTTGTAATTTTAGGAGCAGTTATTTTGGGAATTTATGCTAAAAATCACAAAGCAAATAATATTGCTACATCTATAGGTAGTAAGTCGCTTATTGACTTTGAGAAGTTAAAAAAAAGTATCGCAAGTATTACCTTTTCTGAAAATATTGCCTACTGGGAAACAGACATAAATCACAAAAAAGCAAACATTAGTCAGGATTGGTTAGATTTATTTGGGATATCAAAATTTGAATTTGATGACAATTATCCTCAGATTATTACAGATCGAATCTCGAACGAATTAATTAAAGATTCATTAAATCTTCAAAACTATTTAATAAGCGAAAGAGAATCAGAAGTTTATACCGAATTTAATTATCAACATCCCGAAAAAGGAAATATGTTTTTAGCTGCGTTTATTGTGGTTGTGGATTATAATTCAGACAATATTCCAACTAAATTTGCAGGCTTTTATTACGAACTTACAACTATCAAAAACCAAATAGAAAACCTCACTAACAAGGCGTTGGAGCTCGATTCATTTTATGGAGGAATAAATTTGCCTTTTGCAATAATAGAGCCCGTATATTCGAGTAAAAGAGAAATATCTGATTTCACATATAGTAACGTTAATGAACATTATTGCAATTTGTTCGAAATATCGGAAGATAAACTATTAGCAGCAAATTACTCTGCAACATCATTATTAGGTGACATTAATGTTTTGTTAATGAAAGTAAAATCAATAAATCAGAAAAATGAAACCTCTTTTCAAATATATAATCAATTATTAAATAAGCATATAGAGGTTAAACTATTTACCATAAGTGATAATAAATTAGGAATTATTATCGTTGATTTGAGCGAAAATATAAACAAATTAAGAAGACAAGAAGAAGAGTTAGAGTTCTTTAAAAAAGTAGCAAACCTGTTTCAAGAGTCTTTAAGTATTATAAATCCGGAAAGCTTATCAATTATCTATTCCAATGAGCAATTTACAAAGCAATTTAATTCAAAGACTTCAATTAGTCTTAGCAATATAAAATTAGATGTTTTATTACCCCAGTATCAGGAAAATGGGATAAAAAGTATCGATTTGCTTTATGCAGAAATTAAGAAAACAAGCTTTGAAAAAATGTCTCAAAGTTTTAATTGGCATTTTAAAAAGCTAAATGGAGAGTTGTTTATTGGCGATATATATTTAATGAAAATTGAAAAAGCAGGACAAGAGTTAATATATTTATCAATTAAAGATGTAACACAAGTAACCAAAATAACCAAAAATTATGAAAGAACGCAAAAATGGTTACAAACGATTATAGACTCTCTGTCATCAGTTGTTGTAGTAAAGGACACTTATGGAAAAATCCTAGCTTGCAATAGTTCGTATCGCAAAACTTTTGGCAATAATAATTATAATGTTATTGGTAGGCATTCGAGTGATATTTACACTCATGATGATGCAATTGCAATCAATGCAATAGATAACGAAATTGTTGCTCTTGGGATAGAAAGAACATACGAACAGCAACTTACAATAACAGATAATCAGAGAAAAGTTTTTTTAATCAGCAAAACCCCTCTCAAAGACAGCTCGGGCAATATTTATGCGATTGTTGCTCATGGAACAGACATTACAGTATTTAAATCATTAGAGCAAAAACTTTATAAAACAAAACTCGAAGCAACAATTGCAAACAATGCAAAATCGATTTTTTTAGCAAACATGTCACATGAAATACGAACACCAATTAATGCTGTTATTGGATACTCCGAATTGCTAAAAAAACGCAAATTTGATGAGACTTCAAATGAATATATAACATCTATCTACAATGCAGGAAATTCCTTATTATCTTTGGTTAATCATATACTCGACATTTCAAAAATCGAAGCTGGCAAACTCGATTTACATAACGAATTTACAAATATTAGCCAAACAGTCAACCTGATATCTGATATGTTTAAACTTAAGGCTGCTCAAAAAGATATAGATATTATTGTTGAGTACAAGAATAATCTGGATGTTTGGTTTTTCATCGATGAACATAAACTAAAGCAAGTACTAATAAATCTTGTTGGAAATGCAATAAAATTCACTAAAACCGGTCATGTTAAAATTTTAATCGATTATAATAAAACAGACGAGAAAATAGCCTCATTAGTTTTGTCGATTATCGATACCGGAATAGGAATGAGTGAGACCGATATTAATAAATTATTTGCTCCATTTTCTCAAATTGACTCAGAGAATAGTGAAAACATCGAAGGAACAGGCTTGGGGTTAAATATTAGCAGACAACTGGTAGAATTGATGGGAGGAAAAATTGAAGTGAAAAGCCAAAAAGATATTGGATCGGAATTTAGAATAGAATTTGAAAATTTGAAAATTGTAAATGCCGGAGAAGTTAGTATTTCAAGTGAAGACGAATTGGATTATGATTATATTTTTAGTCCTGCAAATGTCATGATAGTGGATGATGTTAAGTCGAATATAGATGTAATTTCGGGTGTTTTAGTTGAATATGGATGTAAGGTGTCTGAGACAAATAACGGAAAAGATAGTATAAATATGGCTATAACAAATAATCCTGATTTAATTTTTATGGACTGCCGAATGCCGGGATTAAGTGGAATTGATGCTGCAAATGAGATTAAAAAACAAAAATCCGATTTAAAGATAGTTGCATACACCGCTGTTGAGAGCATGGTGTTTAAAAACAAAAAGATAATTAAGCCATTCGACGATCTACTACTTAAACCTGCAACAAAGAGTTCTATTCTGAGAATGCTTGCAAAATATATCGATCATAAGATAATAACAAAGGATGATGCCACTATTAAACAAGAAGAATTAACAATTAGTAGCGATTCGATTATTCTTCTAAAAAATGTTTTTCGACAAATTATTGATAGTCCTGAGTATGTTTATACTAACAGAGAATTAACAGAATTACTAGAAATAATTTCTAATTCACAAGAATATAAGGCTGACAAAGATCTTCAGACTATTGTAAGAGGTTTAACAGCCGCATTAAACGATTTTAATGTTATTAAAACTGACTATTATTTAAAAAGTATTACAAACATTATCTCAGATGAATAGTAAATCATTATTTAAAATATCATATCTCTTTATCTTTTTATTGCTTTTAGGTCTGCCTTTTAGTAATGTGAAATCAAATGTATTAAAAGCTGATAGTATTATAATTGATTCTGAGTTTAAAAAGGTCCTTTCAAATCAGGAAATCAACTGGATTCAGCAAAAACAAAGTATAAGTGTGGTTTTTCACGATAAAAACTATGCTCCAATTTGGGCGTATTATTCCAATAATTGCTACGGTGTTACAGCAGATTTCTTAGATCTTTTTCTTAAATCGGTAAATCTTAATGTTGATACTGTTGCAGTTAGTTGGGAAGAAGGACTTAAACTCCTTGAACAGAACAAAGTGGATTTAATTCCATCAATTAACATTACCAATAAGCGAAAAGAATTATATCTTTTTTCTTTACCCATTGTTACAGTAAAAAATAAAATCGTCCGCAAAAAAGAATCGCAAAAAGTAAACGACTTAAAAGACTTGACCGGATATGTGTTTGCTGTTGAAAAAGGGTTTTATACACACGATTTAATAAAACAAAACATTGTTAATCCTGCAATTTTAGAGTTTGATAATACAATTGATGCCATCAAAAGTGTTTATAACGGAAGAACAGATTATTATATTGGGAACGAATACACCATAGATTATATCCTTAGGACAGAAAATCTAGATCTCGCAATTGATGATTTTATAAATGAGCCATTTATGAATATTGCTTTTGCAACCACAAAAGACAATAATATATTACAATCTATTTTAAATAAATTTATCGCATCCACATCACAAGATATTATTCAAAACATCTATTATAACAATATTTTTGGTAAATTTGACATAAATAAAGATAGTGTAAATTCTCTAATAATCGATTCAATTAAAGTCCTTAATATAGGATATAAATCATTTAGAACCCCTTTAGAGTTTTTCTCAAATAAAACTTTACAAGGAATAGTTCCTGAAATTACATTCAAAATTTTAGACAATGCAGAAATAAAATACAATATTGTTCTCTATTCCGATTTTTTGGAGATGATTCCTGATTTACAAGAAGGGAAAATAGACATGATAGCTTCTTTAAATAGAACCTCACTTAGAGAGAGATCTATATTTTTTTCAGAACCATACTTAAAGTTAAACTATATTGCTTTTGGGAGTTCCGAAAGAAATAACATTTATAATATTAAGCAGATTAATAGGCAAAAAATAGGTGTATTTGCAGCACATTGGTTAATTGATGAACTAGAAAAACAATACCCAAATGCAGAGTTCATGTTTTATAATGACTTTGAAAAGCTATTTAAAGATATTGAGCGAAACAAATTGGACATAGCCTTTTGTAACTCATACACATACAATTATTACACGAATTCAGATTCTTTTAAAATATTAGAAATTCTTTTTTATACCGACTATACCGAAACTTGTTGTTTTGCTGTTTCCGAAAAATACAAATTCATTTTACCGCATATTAACAGAAAGATTGCAGGTTTTGACCCAATTGCAAAGGATCAAATATTAGACAAATGGATGTCCCAAAGTCCCGATTTGTCATTAATTTCGAGATTATCAATTCGAGACTATGTCTTAATATTTGGACTTATTCTCTTTGTTGCTCTAGCTGTTTTAATTCACTTTGTTCAAAATCGTAAAATCAGTAACAAATATAGAAGGTTGGAGGAACAGCTTAGCATGTATAAAGGAGAAATGCAAAATGTATTTTCTTATTTTTCTGATATTTATTTCAAAACCGATATGGCCGGATTAATTATTAATGTTAGCCCATCGGTTTTAAATATTAGTGGCTATAAACCAGATTATTATCGCGGTAAGCACATATCCGAAGTATTTTACAATAGGGAGGAGTGGGCAGAAGTAATTGAGTCTCTTCAAAATAAAAAATCGGTAGTTGACTTTTTATTTTCATTTAAAACGAAAACAGGGAAAAAAGTAATATGCTCTGCGACAATAAAAGTGATCTTAGACAAGAATGATAATATTGAGTATTACGAAGGATTAGTAAAAGATTTTTCTCATAGAATAAGTACCCAGAACAAAATTGACAATATTGAAAATTATTTAATTCAATGTCAGGAGTTTACTAAAACCGGAGTAACAAAATACCGTCCTGCAAAAAAATCAATTTCGTTTGATTTGTCATTTTTAAATTTACTTGGTTACAATAGCTCATACCGATTAATTAAGGAAGAACAATTTTATAAAATGATTCATCCGCACGATCTGAATCTTGTAAAAACTAGTTTCGAAAAAATTCTCTCGAATATAGTTGAGCAAATTGAATTTTCGTGTCGTATTAAAACAAAATCGGGAGCATTTGTGTGGTTTAATAATAAGTTTAGTGTAAACAAAAAGGCTTCAATGGGGGCTGTGAAAGAAATCTTTGGCTTACACACTCTAGCAAGTTCATTAAAGACAATTGAAGAACAAATGATTTCTGCCGAAAGAATGCTTTCTACGATATATAAATCAGTACCAATAATGCTTTTAGAACTTGATAATGAACTTAGTATTCGTAAAATTAATGAATCTGTTGAGAGTTATTCAGGTAAGGTAAAAGAAGAAATTATCGGAAAAAATCTTAATCAAGTTATTTGTGATAATAAAGATAGAGATTTTGCTTATCAAGCAGAACAAATTGTCAAAAATTCTTTTGAGAAACGCGAAAACTTTATCAATCAGGAGGTTAAATGTCAAATTCAAGCAAATGACTCGGATGACCTTGAAACAAAATACTTTCTTTTGTCAACAAACATTTACCTTATAGAGCAAAGTCTATTTTGTCTTTTATTAATTATAGATGCCACTCCTGTTATAAAAAATCAAGAGCAATTAAAACAAAACACTGTACTATTAGAAAAAAAGGATAAACAAAATCAAAACTTAATTGCAAATATTATTTCTCAAACTCAGAATCCAATTAAAAATGTAATTAAATCGATTAAGAGTTTGGATTTTGAGAAATTAGAAAAAGCATCCGAACAAACAAATATTCTGAAAAATAATATTGAACAACTTTTGGATATTATAGATAACATAAACAATTTATCAAATTATAAAAACAAATCTATTGCTGTTGTGTCCGATAGGATTGACCTTGCCGTAGTTTTAAAAGATATTGTACAACAATTTACTGAGAAGTATAAAAAAGCTAATGTTTCTATTGTTCAAAGGCTTGATATTCCGCAAGAAATTGCATCTGTTTATGCCGACAAAGAAAAATTACAAATTCTAATTTCAAATCTGCTAAAACATCTTTATAATTATATGTCTAGCGGAGAAATTTCTTTAGGCATCGACTATCAAGAAACCACATTTAGGTTTTATATGATGGTTGATAATGTAAAAGAAATAAACTTTAGCAATAGTATAGAATTAACTGTGGCAAAAGATGTTGCAAAACTTATTCAAACGCCTCTGGAGTTTAATAATGATAATGCCGATAACTTTTACTGTAGTTTTGTAATTGCCGGCACAAACGAAAAACATAAAAAGGAAACTAATGTAACAATTGAAAAACAGGGAAAAACAATTTTGATAGTCGAAGACGAAGAATATAATTACTATTATTTACAAAAGATTCTGGAGTTGGTTGGATACGACATTATTGTTGCCGACGATGGACAAAAAGCAATTGATACAGTGGAAAATAATAATAATATTGATATTATTTTAATGGATATAAGGCTACCAGGAATTGATGGATTAGAAGCCTCAAAAAGAATCAAAGCAATGTACCCCGAAATGCCAATTATTGCCCAAACCGCCTATGACTTGAATTCTGAAGAAGATAGAGTAATGGAAAAATATTGCGACGATTATATTCAAAAACCAATTGTTTCGAGCGAATTATACGAGAAAATAAAAAAGAATTTAAAAAAATAAGGATAATGAGGAATAACAACATTAAAAGTCGTGTGTTAGTGGTTGATGATAACCCTAAAAATATTCAGATTCTTGCAAATCATCTGCGAGATGATAACTATGAAGTTGAGTATGCTTCAAGTGGAAAAAATGCTGTAACAATGGTCGAAAAAGAAGAATTTGATTTGATTCTTTTGGATGTAATGATGCCCGGAATTGATGGCTTTGAAACATGTAAAAGAATAAAAAACATTGAATCTAAAAAGCATATTCCTATTATTTTTGTTACTGCAAAAACAGATGTTGACAGCTTGGCGCTGGGTTTCGACTATGGAGGTGTTGATTATATTACAAAACCATATAAAGCCGACGAGCTATTGCTAAGAGTTTCTACTCATATCGAGTTAAAAAAAGCACGCGATTTGTTAAATTATCATAAAACATATCTCGAAAAACGAGAAGCACACTTTATCGAACAAATTAATCTTAAAAACTCAGAGTTAAAAAAACAGGCTCGAGATTTTGAATATATCATTGGAGCTCAATCGGAAATAATAAAGCTCTTTAGCGAAGTATATAATAGTTCGTTAAATAAAATAAGCACTCCGGTAAATATCTTAAAATTGCAAAATCTCGATGAAAAATCGACAGATTTAGTAAATAGCATCGAGACTCTCCTGCGTTCAAATAGTAAAACAGCCGAATTTTTGATTAACAATCAAAATCTTTTCACGAAAAAAGAAAAGGTACTTAAAATTGTGAGCTTTTCACCCGAAAGAATAGTTGCCGAATTTATCGGAGAGCAAGCATCATTATTAAGAACGCGAAATATAAGTATAAAAACAGAATTTGATTCAAATATTCAAGTAAACGGGGACAAAAACCTTATGAATCAAGTGATTAAAGGTTTGATTATCAATGCATTAAAAAATTCAATAAATGATTCTGAAATTACAATAAAGATTACAAATCTTAAAGAGGGCTCAAGCCTTACAATCTCTGATCAGGGTGTTGGGTTTCCAAAAGAGTATATATTGTATCCATACAAACCGGTTTATAACGACCAAACAAAAGATTACGGGTTAGGATTATTTATGGCAAAATATATTTCCGATTTACATAATTTTGAGATAAAAATTGGGAATAATCCCGATAGAGGTGCTTTCGTAAGAATTGCATTTCCAGGCTAGGACATTTTTTAGCTTCTCAGACTCTTATTTTTGCTAACTGATGTTTTTTTCATATTTTCGCATCAAAATTCATTTGATATGGAATATAATTTTTCTGAAATAGAGAAGAAATGGCAGAAATACTGGCAAAAAAACGATACATATAAAGTAAAGATAGACAAAAATAAGCCAAAGTTTTACGTTTTAGACATGTTTCCTTACCCGTCGGGAGCAGGATTGCATGTAGGACACCCTCTTGGGTATATTGCATCGGATATTTATAGTCGCTACAAAACACTTAATGGATTTAATGTGCTACATCCAATGGGGTATGACGCTTTTGGTTTGCCCGCCGAGCAATATGCAATTCAAACCGGGACACATCCGGCAATAACTACCGAAAAAAACATTGCCAGATATCGTCAGCAACTCGATAATATCGGTTTTTCGTTTGACTGGAGTCGCGAGGTTAGAACAAGCGACCCTAAATATTATAAATGGACACAATGGACAATAATACAATTATTTAAACACTATTACGACAAAGATCTCGACCGTGCGAATCCTATTAAACTTTTAGAGGAAAAGTTTGAAACAAACGGTTCTTTCGGTATAAATGCTGTACATTCTGAGCACGAAGATTTTACTGCAGAGCAATGGAATCAAATGACCGACAAACAGCAGCTCGAAATTCTTATGTGCTATCGACTGATGTATTTATCTGATACTGCTGTAAATTGGTGTCCTCAGTTAGGTACAGTCTTGGCAAACGATGAGGTTGCTGATGGATTGTCGGTGCGTGGCGGACATCCGGTTGAGAAAAAAATGATGAAACAATGGTCACTACGTATTACCGCTTATGCACAAAGATTGTTGGATGGATTAAATACTATCGATTGGCCGGAACCAGTAAAAGATATTCAAACTAACTGGATAGGTCGTAGCGAAGGAGCAAGTATGCTTTTTGATATTAAAGGTCGTGATGAGAAAATAGAAGTTTTTACAACTCGCCCCGACACTATTTTTGGCGCAACATTTATGGTTATTGCTCCAGAACATGAACTAGCATCAGCATTAGGCACAAAAGAGTATCAGCAAAAATTAGATGATTATATTAAGTTTGCAAAAAACCGCTCCGATGTAGAACGAATGGCCGAGAAAAAGGTTAGCGGACAGTTTACCGGCTCGTATGCAATTAATCCTTTTACAAAAAATGAAATTCCAATTTTTGTTGCCGACTATGTTTTAATAGGATACGGTACAGGAGCAATTATGGCTGTTCCCGCCCACGATAGCAGAGATTTTGCTTTCGCAAGACATTTTGAACTGCCTATTATCCAGGTAGTATCTCAAAAAAATGAAAAGCCATCTCCAACTTCTGAGTGGGATGAATCTTACGATAGTAAAGACGGAATTATGATTAACTCCGACTTTATTAACGGAATGGAGGTTAAGGATGCTATGAAAGCAGTAATTGCCAAAATGGATGAGCTTGAACTAGGTGAGAAAAAGATAAACTTTAGATTACGCGATGCAATTTTTAGCCGTCAGAGATATTGGGGTGAACCATTCCCGATATATTACAAAGATGGTATTCCTCACGCAATGAGTATCGAAGAGCTTCCAGTTGAATTACCGTCAGTAGATAAATATTTGCCTACCGAGGATGGCGAACCACCATTAGCGAGAGCCGAAAACTGGAAAACATTTGACGGATATCAATTGGAAACATCAACAATGCCAGGTTTTGCAGGATCTTCTGCCTATTATTTCAGGTACATGGACCCAAATAATGATTGGGAACTTGTCTCGGAAAAAGCTGTCAATTATTGGCAAAATGTTGACTTGTACATCGGTGGTCGCGAGCATGCAACAGGACACCTTATTTATGCCAGATTCTGGAATAAATTCTTATTCGATTTAGGATTAACTCCAAAAGATGAACCTTTCCAAAAATTGATAAATCAGGGAATGATACAAGGTCGTTCCAACTTTGTCTATAGAATTAAGGGCGAAAATAAATTCGTTTCTTTTAAGCTTAAAGATAATTACGACACTCAAAAGATACATGTCGATGTAAATATCGTTGATAACGATATTCTGGATTTAGAAAAATTTAAGCTTTGGCAAGCTGAATTTAAAGATGCGGAGTTTATTCTTGAAGATGGGAAGTATGTCTGTGGTTGGGAAGTTGAAAAAATGTCGAAATCGATGCACAATGTTCAAAATCCTGATGATTTAGTCGAAAAGTATGGTGCAGACACTTTAAGGATGTATGAAATGTTTTTAGGTCCGATTGAACAAGCAAAACCTTGGGATACAAATGGAATAGAAGGCGTTTTTAGATTTATTCGTAAATTTTGGCGTTTGTATCATGACGATAATAATAATTTTGTTGTAACGGACGAGGATCCTACAAAGGAAGAGTTAAAAATTCTTCATAATACAATTAAAAAAGTAACCGACGATATCGAAAGATTTTCGTTTAATACTGGTGTTAGTAATTTTATGATTTGTGTTAACGATTTGGGAAAATGCAATAAACGTAGAATTTTGGAACCATTGTGTGTATTGATTTCACCTTATGCACCTCATATTGCCGAAGAGTTATGGCAACAATTAGGATATTCTGAAAGTATTACAAAAGCCAAATGGCCTGAGTTTATCGAGCTATATACTCGCGAAAGCAATTTTAAATACCCTGTTTCATTTAATGGTAAAATGCGTTATATGCTCGATTTGCCAATCGATTTCAATAACAAACAAATCGAGGAAGCGGTTTTAAACAATAGCCAATCAGCAAAATGGTTAGATGGAAAACAAATAGTTAAGATGATTATTGTTCCTAAAAAGATTATAAATATTGTTGTGAAATAATCTGACATTTTTGTTTGTCAAAATTTAAGTAGAATCTGTTTTTTTGTAAATTTGACTTATTTATATTTAATTTACAAAAAAGGATTTATGAAAAGGAGTGACCCAAAACTGATTTTTGAAATTGGATTGCAGTATCATCACTATGCTAATACTGCATATCCGTTAACAACAAAATCATTTAAAGATTATAGAGTAAACAACGAAGAAGATTATCTGAATTTCTTAACAAAGGAATTTGCTAAAACAGAGAAACTTAGTTTGTATGTTCATATACCCTTTTGTAAAGTCAGATGTAAGTTTTGCGAGTATGCTGTACTCGATCGCTCAGATGCTGATATCGAAGAGCAATATGTTGAGTTACTTCTGAGAGAAATAAAAATGTATGAAAAGTTACTGCAGGGTAAAACAATTGTTGGTTATGATATGGGTGGCGGAACTCCAACAAAACTTTCCTATAAAAATATAGAAAGAATAACTAGTGCTTTATTGAAGTCTTTTCATTTTGATAAAAATGTTGTTTATAGTATTGAAACTACTCCCGTAATTGCTGCACAAGATTATAAGAAAATTAAAGCCATTCACGAATTGGGTTATGAACGAATTAGTATGGGAATTCAGACCATTTCGGAGAAACTCTTAAATGAATTAGGCAGGGAAGGAACTACTCATATTTACGAAAAAGCAACTGCAAATATTAGAAATGCCGGATTTAAGAAGTTCAACATTGATTTGATGTATGGGTTTTTACATCAAAATGACGATGATTTTGAAAATACAGTTAGATATGCAATTGGCCTAAACCCAGAGTATATTACTCTGTATCGAAATCGGTATAAGGGAACCAAACTCGAAAAAGAAGCTGATGGAGTATCTTTATATAAAATTATTAATCAGTATCGTCTCGCTCATAAAATACTTAACCAAAGTGGATATATTGCGAATCTGGGGAAAAATACATTTAGTAAAGTAGAAAACGATTATGGAACAAGCGATTATTTAACAAAACGTGTTGTCGAAGGTGTTTCGTATGTAGGAATTGGTCTTGGTGCTCAATCTTTTGGAGATAGTTATTTATCGTATAACGAAGGTGCTTCAAATAAAAAGTTGTTAAAATACAAACAAAAAATTGATAATAACCAAATACCAATTCAGGATCTTTACTCTCTTGACTTAGACGAAACTATAGCAAAAATGGTGAGCGTTGCCTTTTATTTCGGTTTTGTCGATTTATTAGCATTTAAAAAACGGTTTGGAGTTTCGTTTATTGACCACTTTAAAACAGAGGTTGATTACGTATTGAGTAACGGGCTGATGGAGATATTTGAGGATAGAATTTTTCTTACTGCCAGAGGTTCTGATTATATTAATGGAATAATTCCTCTTTTTTATTCTGAGAGATCAAAAAGAGAGCTTCTAAGATTATTTAATGGTAAATCCAACCATTCTGACGGAGAAAAGCAGTTTTTAGAAGTCTATAATATAAATGAGTTCGAGCGACCTTCTGTTGCTACAGATATTGTTATTTTGGCAACGGATAAACTACGAGATTCCTCTGCAAAAGTTATAAACTTGTCGGTAGTATTAATTAAAAGAGCCGAGCATCCATTTATGAACCAGTGGGCTTTGCCTGGAGGATTTGTAAAAGCAAATGAAACAATAGAGAATGCAGCTCTTCGTGAGTTAAAACAAGAAACCGGCTTGTCGGAAATTGAATTGTCTCAACTTTATACTTTTAGTAAACCAAACCGGGATCCAAGAGGTTGGATTATTTCTTGCTCTTTTGTTGCTTTAGCTGATAAAAAACAGCTCGCCTTACTATTTGGTGATGATGCTATCGACGCTCAGCTCTTTGAGATAATGATTAGTAAAACAATTGTGGATAATGACAACAATCAGATTGGCAAAACTGAAAAATATGAGCTTAAACTAACATACAAAAATAACGAGCTTACAGCTACACTATTTAAAGATCTGAGTAATAAAAGTTGTGGACTTGAAGAAAAGTATAGACTTGTTGAGTCTAATGGAATTGCTTTTGACCATGCCAAAATTATAACTATTGCAATTGAAAATCAGATGCAGAAAACAAGTTTACTTTTTGATAAGTTTTAGGGTTTGTTTTTCGTTGTTTACTCTTATGTTTACGAGATACATTCCAGGCATAAGTGACAGCTCCGAAGAGTTTATCTTATAAAAATATTGTCCTGATTCTAATTCTATTCTCTTTTGCAAAGTTTTTAAGTTTTTTCCGGTAATACTTGAAATACTTATCTCAACATCAGAGGCATTATTTATACTTATCATTAACTCTGCTTCATCAACCAAAGGGTTTGGAAAAATATGTGCATCAAAGTAATTATTTGCAATTGAATTTTGTTCGGGAGTTTTATCTGATTTAAGGTATTTTTGGTTAATCCAGGTATTTTCTGTTTTTTGAACTTCGCCATTGCAAAAACGTTTTGTCTGTATAATTGTAGTGGCTATTGGATATCTTTCAGTTCCCGAATACCACAAATATTTTGTCGATTCAATATTGACTTCTCTACAACGAGAAACCTGAACCGAATTAGAGTGTTGACAAACTCGTAGCACGTCAAATGATTTCTCGCCGGGTAATATTATTTTACCATAAGCATCTGCTGTAATTGAATAATTGCCATCAATAATTGTTTCGCTATTATTATTGTTAAAAGCATGCGCCTCAAGTTGCCCCTCATATCTGTCGGAATATGAAAAAGGATATTTTATTCTAACTAAAGGCTGATTATAAAAAATAATAAAATCATCATTAATAAACCCGGTTATAGCATATTGTTCGGGAGATATTTGTTGATAAAAAGAATTGTCGTCTTCTTTTAAAACATGTGTGGTGTTGATATTAAATTTTTCGACTTCATTAAGATTTACTTCTTCAAAATAAGTATTCCTTGTTTCATTTTGTAACTCAGCATTTGAAAAATCCCAAACAATGTTTTTGCCCGATTTACCCGGATTTATGAACCCGGCACTCACATAGATATTATTTACTCCTGTTACGGGTGCATGTGAATTGTAATTTATAACAACTTGTGCATTTGCACCAATCGCAACTAAAGAGATAATAAAAATGATTAGTGTTCTAAACATAGTATATTTGTGTTTAATGCAAATTTACGAAAAATTTGATATTATTTTACATTAAAATCGTTCATCAGATTTTCGCTTCTTGATGTAGGTTGTTGTTTTCCGTCACTCAATCGCTTAACTCCTTCAAATATGTAGTTTCTTAGTTCCGAAACAGATATTTCCTTATCATCATCATCATCTGCTTTGCTTTTTGAGACTGCTTCGATCAGGCAATAAGTAAAAATACCGTTTTCGATATCCTCGTTTTCAAGAGCATATCCACCTCCGGAAGCTGCCGAAATAACAACAGTGCCTGTTCCTTTTTTAAGATCGGCAAACAATAGTCGCATTAGTTCAAAAGAGTTTTGCAATCCGGTTTTTGGCTTCGATTCGGTTTTTGTGCTAAACATTGTTACTCCGCGAGTGTCCTCGGTATCTGTTACTGTGTTAACTGCAAATCCATCATCTTTGTCTACTTCGCCCGAATGACACGCATCCATTAGCAATAATTTATTTCTTGCCGGAATTCCATCTAAAAGTCCTTCTATTTCGTCATATTTTAAACCGTTTTGCGAGGGATTAGAAAAGTTAATATCAGCTGTGGCAAAGTAAAAATCGAGATTATCATCAAGTAAACCATGACCTGCTATATGGATATAAACATAATCATCAACATTCGATTTCATTAGATTTTCTTTAACTGCCAAAACGTTTTCGCGGGTACATTCCTGATTGTGAAATTTATAAGTGTGTACATTATTAAATTTTTTATTGTTTTCCGAAAATAGTTTAATAAAACCATTACCATCATTTATCGTGTATCTAAGATTGTACTGGGATTGTTCGTAATCTGTAACCGCTAGTGAGATTAAATATAAGTCGGGCTTGGTTTTATCGGTGCTTTCGTAATAGACTGATATTTCTTCTTTTAGCGACTCAATACCTTTTTCGTTAAGACAACTAATATAAATTATATTATTCCCTTTTGATAAAGGAATATCTATTTGCTTTTTAAGGTTGCCAGATTTTTGCTCAATTAAAGACAGTCCTTTTGTTCCATATAAAGGAACATCATTAACATAAACATTTAATCTGTCGAGATTATAGTTATTGTCACTCATTGAAATATCTACAGAAATATTTTTATTGGTTGTTTTTAAAGGAATGTCGCTTAGATTATCAATTTGTAATTCCGGCAAATTTATTTGACCATTTAGCATTTGCTCGGTAAATCCAAGTTTTGATATTCTTTTAAGATAAGCTTTGTGATACAGTTCAACCATATCACGATCGAAATAACCAAAAGACTCTAAAACATAGTCAGGACGATTATATTTAATGTCGAATTGCTCTGCCGGAAATACTTTTCCTTCAAAATTAAACCCTAATCCGGTTAGAGCATCGCCTGTAGCCATGTAATAATTTTCGGGTGTAATAAAAACCAATTTACCCATATCCACGACATATATGCTAAGCAGTTTTTCGCCAGACTTCAAATCCCAAATAATCATTGATGCGTCTTCGGCAGAGCTTATAAGATAGTTTTTGCCGCTTACAATTTCAAAATCATTTATATAGCCTCTATGTCCCTTAAATTTAATGGTTTTACTTCCGGTTTTTCTTTCAATCTCATATTCACGGCATGTATAAACATCTCCGTTATAAGGATTAGATTTGATAATATAATCTGAATTTGCGTTTTTGGGGTAACTTGCTTGTAAAACAAGTGTGTTTTGTGGCTTTTTGGTTGCAAATACATTGTCAATATTTGTGTCATCTTTTTCAGAGTAACCCGTGATTGTAGTATTAAATCGGACTGCTTTATCGCTATCTTCGCCAAATCCATAAAACTCTTTATCTCCTGTAAAATACAAATATTTAAAAATGTGTTCGTTATTTTTTGACATTAGGCCCAAATCGGCTTTTTTGGGCTTTCTGTTTTCTTTATCTTCTGTTATTTTTAGGTTTGAAATAGAAGAAACCTTAAGTGCCGGATTTGTTAAACCCCATTTACCACCTGAATATGCAATTGTTTTGCCGTCGGGACTAATAGCAACAGAATATACGTTTTCGTCAAACCAGTTTTTGCCTGACTCTTCGTTTGTGACTTTTTCCTGAATGCTTTGGATATTAAATGTTTGTTTAACTTTTGAAGAACGAGGATGTAATCGAAAATTTTGTAAAACAGTTTTGTTTTCGAAATCGACTATGCCTGCCATGTTGTCGCTTCCTGCGGTTCCAATTACAACAGAGTTTGGAGAAAAGCAAATGTCGTTCACAACTCCATTGTGTGCATTAACTCCCTGACAGGATATTTTATCGTTTTCAAATTTCATTAAATAAACATATCCAAGCTCATCACCAAAAGCAAGCAAACTATCGTTTGGATGCGAAATCATTGTCGAAACGTTGAAACTTCTAGGGATTACTCTTTTTTCAAATTTTAATTGAGGCAAACTCCATATCGAAATAGATCTGTCTGATGATGCAATTGCAACAAATTTACCATCAGCGGAAAAGTCGATATCGTTAATTGCCAAAAAATGAGTATATGAAAACTCTTTGAGATTAAGATTTTTGTTGCAAAAATAAACACCTCCGCGCTCATCGCCGGCAACGACATACTTGCCATCAACCGAGTTTGCAGCAAAGGTAAAATGTGTGTATGCATCGCGATTAAAGAGCGATTTATTCTCTTTTTTTAGCACAGCACCATGAATTTTTAAGTCGGAGCTAATCATTTTCCGTTGCATTTTTCCACTTGCCTTTTTCAGTTCAAGATCGATCATGTCGAACCTATAAGTTTGTGATTGGGTTGCAAGTTTTACACTTGTTTCATCACTAAAATCCAATGCTAATACCAATTCATTTCCTGGAATTTTAGTTCGGTAAAACATTTTTCCACTAATTAAGTCGTTGATTACCAGCTCGTTATTTACATCAATACTAGCAATGTATCTGCTGCTTGGATCCCACTCAACGAACAGTATTTCGCCCGAATGTCCGGCTTGCACAACCGGTACAATATCCTGAGCAAAGATTGTTATACTACTTAATAAAAATATCAATATGGATAAAAGTATATTTTTCATGTTCTTAATTTTTATTGCTTGTAATACTGTAATAATCTGGAATCATCTTTTTTTCCTGCCGGAATCAGGTAACTTGCACCAATGCCTACAAAACCTCTGAGAGCAGGCTCGTCGGTGTATGTTGTTAGCGGGGAGGTTGTATAAAAGATATTGGTGACAAGAAATCGGGTTACGTAAATATCGAAACAAATTTTTGGTGACACATGCAAACCTAAGTTTTCGAGATTCGAATAAACAGTGTTTGGATTAAATACCATATGATCGTCGTAAGTGTTTGGAGTGTCGTCATATTCAAATAAATCGGACTTGTTTTTATCTGTAAGGGTAATTGCATTTGATAACGGTAGCCGAATATCGATACCAGCACCTATTGAAAAATGTAAAGATTTTACGTAAAAATGATATTTATAAATCATCTCAAGTTTTGGCATAATTACAAAAGCACTGAGTTTTAAACTGTCGCTGTCGGCACCAAAGCCTGGGATGTCTTTATCTAAATCGAGTTCATATCCGACACTTAAAAAATCTAAACCCGGAGTAAAAACTAACCTGCTACGTTTAAATCCTACATCAAAAGGAAAGCCTAAACTCAAACATCCACCACTACCCTCACGAGCCGAGGCTATGTAGTCGCTTCCGCTATAGTGAATGTTAAAATCATCTCCAACCGATAAAAAACCGTAGGCAAATGATGCGGTATATCCTCTGATAATTTGCTGCGAGTATCCTTGTAACGCCATAATTATCAGTGCAAATATTATTATTTTCTTCATAGTAACTTGTGTTTTTATGCGATAAATTCTCAAAAAATTTAATAAAATTATAGTTAGACATGGCTTTCTCAACACAAAATTACAATATAAATGGATATAAAACATGATTTTCAAGAATTATTGACAAAAACTTGGGTTTAATGTTAATCAACTCGAATAAAACAATATACCTTTAGATAATACCGAAATGAATTATTTAATAGTCTAAACGACGCTGCGCTTGTTTATACTAAAAATAATTTCAATCGGCATTTACCACTGTA
>JAFGVU010000034.1 GCA_016937855.1 Bacteroidales bacterium
AAACGATTGTTAGATTAGCTTAAATTCACAAAGTTTATTCGCTACGCGAAAACAGTAAAAATCTTTAGCAAGCTTTTTACTAATATACATGCCCTACGGGCAAAAATTCACATTAGAGCCTGACTATAGTACTAAATAAAGCAATAGGCACTGTCGATAAAGATGTTTTTACAATCTTGCTGGGTGCAAAATATATGTAAACAAAAAAACTGCTTGCGGATTGCAAACAGTTTTCTTAAATATCATTATTAAGAAAAAATATTATCTTTTATGACGACCTTCGTCAGAAACAGTTAATTTTTTTCTTCCTTTAGCTCTTCTTCTAGCTAAGACTTTACGACCTTCAACTGTGGCCATTCTTTCTCTGAAACCGTGTTTATTCCTTCTTTTTCTATTTGAAGGTTGAAATGTCCTTTTCATCTGTTATCTTTTTTTAATCGTTATCATTTTTAAAACGGACTGCAAAAATAGTATTTTAATTTTAATCAAACAAAACAAATCTGTTTTTTTTTAAAATTTCTTTGGCAAAAAGATAATTTTTTTTGTTTCAAAAAACTCATCGTCAAAAATATCACGAATATTGTACAGTTTACATGCAGAAAAACCTTTAATTTCGTCACTAAAATCTCCACCTTTTAAATAAATAATTCCTTTAAGCGACTTACTATTAGGTTTTCGGAACAGATTTTCGGTAATTTTCACAAAATCGGGAAAAGCAGTAACTGCTCTACTAATAATAAAATCGTATTTGGCGGGCATATTTTCGGCACGAGATTTTATTGCTTTTACATTTGTCAGATTGAGTTTCTCTGCAATATCATCTACCACCATAATTTTTTTTCCAATACTATCAACGAGATCGAAATTTACATAAGGAAACATAATTGCTAATGGAATACCCGGAAAGCCTCCACCTGTGCCAATATCAATAATATTTGTGCCATTATCAAAAGAAAAAACTTTTGCAATAGACAATGAATGTAATATATGGCGAACAAGAAGATGGTCGGTATCTTTTCGGCTAACCAGATTTATTTTTGAGTTCCAATCAATAAACAATTTTTCGAACATATCGAATTGCTCCAACTGTTTTTGAGTGATAGAAGGAAAAACTGATTTTAATTGTTGGGACATTAGATTTTGTCGTTTTTTGCGTTAACAAGTGGAGCTAATAACTCGCGAGCACGAAACAACTGAGCTTTTACCGTTCCCAGAGGCAATTGCATTTCTTCGGCAATCTCCTCGTAGCTTAGCTCCTGATAATAACGCAAATCTATCAATCGTGCATATCGAGGCTTTAGGGTTTTAATCATTTTGCGCAACTCAACAGCCTTTTGTTCTTTTATTACCAGATCTTCGGGGTTTAAGTTTTTACTTTCAAAATTCGAATTATCCGGATCATGAAAATCGACACCTGAATCAAAAGACTGTGGTCTGATTTTTTTCTTGCGAACAAAATCAATACAATTATTAATGGCTATTCGGAACAACCATGTGCTAAAAGCATAAACCGGTGTATATTGTGATAGATTATTAAACGCTTTACCAAAAGTTTCCATAGTCAGGTCTTCGGCATCGTTTTCGTTTCCAATTTTTTTGAGTAATAAGAAATAAATAGAATCCTGATATCTGTCAAGCAATTCGGCATAAGCACGCTCCTCTCCTTGAAGAGCCAACTCAATAATCTCGAGATCCTTTTGAGCTTTTGCCGAAAAATTACTTCTTTCTACCATTCTTTATTACTGTATATAAGCTTATTAGACACTAAAACTGCCAAATAAAAAATCGGTGCAAAGATATCAAATAAAATAAAATAATAAAATCTAATCTTGTTATTAAATATCTTACGCGAATATTTCCCAATGAAATACACAAATAATAGTCTAAAAGTAAATAGTATTATTGCTAAATGCCAACTGCCAAAAAATAAAAGAAAAACAATTGAAATAAATAAAACAGCGCGCGAAATTAGTTCAATTGAGGTAAAGAATTTAAAAAACATAGAGTAGAATCCGGACGTTGATATATGCCTTGCCTTTTGACGAATAAATTGTGATAAGGTCTCGGCAGGAACCGAAATTGTAAAAGACTTTTCATCAAGACACACCTGAGTATTATTGGCATTTGCAACATCGGAGACGAACAGATCATCATCTCCCGAGGCTATCTCTAAATGTTTTGAAAAGCCATTTCCTTTTTCCCAAAGGTCTTTTTTATAGGCAATGTTTCTCCCCACTCCCATATAAGGTTTTCCGATAATTGAAGCATAAAAATAATGCAACCCGATCAGATATGTATCAAACCGTATAAAATCTGAAAGCATGGTTCTTTCGTCGCGATACGCCCCATATCCAAGGACAATTTGTCTATTATCAGAGAAACTATTCACCATAACATCAATCCAATTTTCGCTTGCCGGATAACAGTCCGCATCAATAAATAATAAAAATTCTGAACTTGCTGATTTAATCCCGGCTGTTAATGCGAGCTTCTTACCCTGAGAGTTTTCGAGTTTGATAATTCTAAGATGCTTATAGGCTTCTGTCAATTCACTTAAAACTTTTTGGGTATCATCAAAAGAACCGTCATCCACAACAATCACTTCGTAATCCGGATAGTTTTGAGTTAAAACCAAAGGCAAAAACTTTTGTAAATTTATAGCTTCATTTTTTGCTGCAATAATGACAGAAACAAAAGGCTTGTTGTTGCTAAATACTCTATTATGATTAGAAAAAATGTAATTAAGCTTAAGATTTGTTTTAAAATAAAAAACTAACTGGATAGCAAAAGATACAAATGCAAAACCGATAATTATAAGGCTTGCTATTTCTTTAATCGACAAAGGGTATTCCAAGGATATTCCCACAAATTTTATGTTTTACTAAAAAAATATGCAACTATTTAGGTCTGCTTCTGAAATAAAACTTTTGTCATGGTTTTAGCGAAAAAATGCAAAAACACATGCCAAAAGACTCATACTTTCATTGGTCACCCCCGACTGTAAGTCGGGATTACCAATATCTAAGCCCTCTGGGCTAAAATAATTCTATACACCTAAATAATTACAAAAATATGATAAATTAATCACTATTTTTTGCTTGTTCCCAAATCTTATCCATTTCTGCAAGGCTCATATCTTTAAGGTCTATTCCTTGTGTTATGGTTTGTTGCTCAAGATAATTAAATCGCTTAATAAATTTTTTATTAGTTCGTTCGAGAGCGTTTTCAGGATTTATACCATATAATCGTGCAGCATTAATAATTGAAAACAAGAAGTCCCCAAATTCATTTTCGACATCTACTTCGGATCCGGACTTAACTTCATGCATAAGCTCCTGATACTCTTCAAGCACTTTATCCCACACTTGTTCTTTCTCGTCCCAATCAAAGCCAACCCCTCTGGCTTTATCCTGAATCCTATAAGCTTTTACCAGAGCAGGAAGTCCTTTTGGGATTCCACCCAAAACTGTTTTCTTTTTTCCTTCTTTTAGTTTGATTCGCTCCCAATTTTCCTCAACATCTTTAGCTGTTTGCACTTTGACATCGCCAAAAATATGTGGGTGTCTAAAAACTAGTTTTTCGTTTATCCCTTTTATAACATCTGCAATATCGAAAGTCTTTTTCTCCTCTCCTATTTTAGCATAAAAAACAATATGCAAAAGTATGTCACCAAGTTCCTTTTTAATCTCGTCGTCGTTTTCATTTGCAACAGCCTCGGCAAGTTCGTACACCTCCTCAATTGTTAAAGTTCTCAGTGAACTATTTGTTTGAGCACTGTCCCATGGACATTTCGTGCGTAATTCGTCCATTATATCTAACAGTCTTTTAAATTCTTCGAGTCTTTTATCCATGTTTCTGTTTTTTCAGTTAAAAAATATGTTGCAAATTTATAAAAAAAAGGCAACACAAAGTGCTGCCCTATAAATATCGAAAGTTGTTTACTTTTATACCAATCCGGCGAATCCCATAAATGCAAGAGCAAGAATACCGGCCATAACCAATGCAGCAGGCACACCTTTCATACCTTTTGGTATTGGTAATTTATCGAGATGTTCGCGTAAACCGGCAAAAATCACAAGTGCTAACATAAATCCTAATGCATTACCAACAGCATATACAACAGATTGTCCTAAGTCCATGTCTTTCTGAATAACCAAAATAGCAACACCAAGAATTGCGCAGTTTGTTGTTATTAAAGGGAGAAAAACACCTAATGCCTGATAAAGAGAAGGAGAAATTTTCTTCAGAATAATCTCAACCATTTGAACCAATGATGCGATTACTAAAATATACGCAATGGTTTGCATATACTGTATTTCGAAAGGCACAAGTACATAAGTCATTATTAACCAAGTAACAATAGTTGCTAAGGTCATGACAAAAAGCACAGCGCCACCCATACCAACAGCTGTTTTTACTTTACCTGAAACTCCAAGAAAAGGACAAATTCCAAGGAATTGTGCTAAAACGATGTTGTTTACAAATATCGCTGAAATTATAATTAAAATGTATTCCATAATATATGATTTTTTCTAATTTCTTATTTACTTATTTATTTTCTTCATCAGTGCAATTAGATAAGCTAATCCAAAGAAAGCTCCCGGTGCAAGAACAAACACTAGTATTCCATCTGTGTTAATAAATTTATATCCGAATATTGAGTAAGACCCTAGAATTTCTCTCACAGCACCCAATAAAGTTAGAGCGAAAGCAAATCCAAGTCCCATACCCAAACCATCGATAAGTGATGAAAACACAGTATTTTTTGAAGCAAAAGCTTCGGCACGACCGAGAACGATACAGTTTACAACAATCAACGGGATAAATAGTCCTAACGATTCGTATAAAGCAGGCACATAGCCAGCCATAACAAGGTCGATTATCGTTACAAATGAAGCAATAATTACAATAAACGAAGGAATACGCACCTTATCCGGAATAAGTTTTTTAACTAGTGCAACAACAACGTTTGATCCAACAAGAACAAAAGTAGTTGCAAGTCCCATTCCAAGACCATTAATTGCCGAAGTTGTAACCCCTAGAGTAGGACACAACCCTAATAAAAGGATAAAAACGGGATTTTCTTTAATAAATCCTTTAGTGAAATTCTTTAAGTTATTCATTATTTGTTTCCTCCATTATTTGTTCGACATCAGTTTCGGTCTCATTAACAGTTTCGTCTGTATCTGGCTGTTTATCTTCAGCAACTGCTTTTGAGATATTGTCCATGTAAGCCTTCCATCCGCGCTGAATTGCATCACAGTATGCTCTTGATGATATAGTTGCAGCTGTAATTGCATTTACGACACCGCCGTCTTTTGTCACTTTTAACATTTGATCTTTCATTTGAGAAATATCCAAACCCTTAAACTGCTCGTTCCAAGGAGCGACAGATTTACTGGTTTTATCTCCTAATCCGGGGGTTTCTTTATGTTCAAGAACATTTGAATCGATTATTTTCCCTTCGCTATCGAAACCAACCATTACAGTAATCAACCCACCAAAACCATTATTTGAAAAAGTTTTTACAGCTGTTCCAATGCAATTTCCATCGACAATAACTTTGTACATCACAAGTTCTCCTCCGTCAACAGAAAGCTTAGATTCTTCGATAGTACCTTTATCTGCTCCGGGGACAACAATATTAATAGCTGTTTTAAGCTTTTCGTCTTTAGCTTTTTGAATTGGGTCTTTGGTGATATTATAAACATAACCTAACGCTACTGCTGCAACTGCTGTAATAACAAACAGTGTCAGCGTCATATTAAAAAATGTAGATTCTTTTTTAGCCATAACAATTACTTTTTAATGGTTTCACCAAATCTTTTTGGTTTAGCCCAATTATTAATTAATGGAACTACTGCATTCATAATTAGTATTGCAAACGATACTCCTTCGGGATATGCTCCCCAAACTCTTATCAGCACCGTTATTACACCTATTCCGAAACCATACACCAACATTCCTTTTGGAGTCATTGGAGAAGTGACCATATCGGTTGCCATAAAGATTGCACCTAACATCAGACCACCGGTAAGTAGGTGAAACATTGGATCTGCGTACGTCTCAGGATTAATTCCGTATAAAATAGCTGTAAAAATTGCCACAGTACCAATAATTGAAACAGGAATATGCCAAGTGATAATTTTGCGGAACAACATATAAAGTCCACCAAGTATAAGAGCAGCAGCCGAAATTTCACCAAGAGAGCCACCAATTTGTCCGACCATCATATCAACATACGAATGCGGCATTGAGTTCATAATTGATGAATAAGATTCCCCATTACTCAATCCTTCTTTAACGATAGCCAAAGGAGTTGCTCCTGTTTGGGCATCTGTCAATGCGAAATTTAGCACCGATACTTTTGGCCAAGATGTCATTTGAACAGGAAACGAGATCAAAAGAAATACACGTCCTACCAATGCCGGATTAAAAGGATTATTACCCAATCCACCAAACGACATTTTTCCGATTCCTATTGACACCAATGCTCCAATAACGATAATCCACCAGGGTAGATTAGACGGAACATTAAAAGCAAGTAGCATACCTGTTACAACGGCCGAACCATCAACGACAGTAAGTTTACCTTTAATAAAAACTTTTTGAAAAAGCCACTCAAAAAACACACATGCTGCTATTGCAATTAGGTTTACTCTGATAGCATCTAAGCCAAAATAATAAACAGAAACCAAAAGTGCAGGTATCATTGCAATAACGACTCCATACATGATTTTCTTTACGGAATCTTTACCGTAATCATGTGGAGACATCGAAACTGTTAACTTGTTAATAGCCATTATTTATGATTTTTTAGATCTTAATATTTTGTTTAAATTCGCTTTCCCTTGTCTGATATAATCTAGTAGAGGTACTCCGGCAGGACAAGTATATGCACAAGAACCGCATTCGATACAATCGAGAACTCTTTCTTTTTCGAGTTCTTCGAACATTTTCACGACTGCCATGTTTTTGATTTGGTATGGTTCAAGTCCCATTGGACAAACAGATACACATCTACCACATCGGATACAATTATGATTCTCCGGTCTTGCTGCAGATTCCTGAGGGAATATAAGAACACCTGAAGTTCCTTTTGTGACAGGGACTGTAATAGTGCTAACAGCCTTACCCATCATTGGACCACCGTTTACAACTTTTCCGGTATCTTCGGGTAAACCACCTGCAAATTCGATAAGTTCATTTACAGGTGTACCTATTCTTGCAAGTATATTACAAGGTTTAGCAACAGATTTTCCGGTAACTGTAACAACTCTTTCGAAAAGAGGTTTGTTTTTTTGAACAGCTTCGTAAACTGCAAATGCAGTACCTACATTCTGAACAACACAACCAACATCAATAGGTAAACCTCCTGATGGTACTTCGCGATTAAGTACTGCTTTAATAAGTTGCTTTTCCCCACCCTGAGGATACATTACTTTTAATGCATGCACTTCAATATTCTCATATTTCTTTGCAATACCACTCATGTGTTTAATTGCATCCGGCTTGTTGTTTTCGATACCTATTAAAACTTTTTTAGCTCCAATGGCTTTTTGAATAAGTTTGCAACCCACCATTATTTCGTCAGCTTTCTCCATCATAATCTGATGATCGGCCGTAAGATAAGGCTCACACTCAACAGCATTTATCACAAGATGCTCACAAGTTTTGCCCGGAGGAACCGAAAGTTTAACGTGAGTTGGAAAAGTTGCACCACCTAAACCAACAATACCACAGTCTAGCACTTTTGTTCTGATTTCGTCAGCCGAAACATCAGTATTAGCAACTAAATCTTTAGATTTGTCAATTGTTTCCAACCATTCATCGCCTTCAACATCAATCACGATACAAGTTTGCTTATACCCGGATGTGTCAAGTATTTTATCAATTTTGGAAACTTTTCCAGAAACAGAAGAATGAATATTTGCAGAAACAAAACCACCACTTTTAGCAATTAATTGTCCTACTTTAACCACATCGCCTTTATTAACCACAGGCTGAGCTGGAGCACCGATGTGTTGAGCAATAGGGATACTCACTTGCTTTGGCAACTCGATAGTTTCGATTGGTTTTCCGGCAGAAAACTTATTTTCTTTTGGATGTACACCGCCTTTTGGAAATGTTTTTAACACTGTTATATCTCCTATAATTAGTTTATTATTAATTTGCTACCTCACTTGTTTCTTCCTTTTCCACTTTTGCTTTGCGTGGTGGGAAGTTAAGTTCTAGAATTGCACCTGTTGGACACTCTTCGACACATTTACGACACAGTTTACACTTTTCGAAGTCGATATAAGCGCAAAAATCGTCAACTACAATTGCGTCAAAAGGACAAGCTTTAACGCACTTATTACAAGCAATACAAGCTGAATCGCAAGCACGTTTTGCAGGAGCTCCTTTATCGTGATTTACACAGGAAACATATATCCTACGACTTTTTTTACCTTTGTTTCTCAACTCAATAATACTCTTTGGACATGCTTTTACACAAGCTCCACAGGCAGTACAGTTTTCTTCATCAACAATTGGCAATCCCGATTCTTCGTCGATATAAATTGCATCGAAAGTACAAACCTCTACACAGTCGCCAAGTCCAAGACAACCATAAGCACAATCGGTATCTCCACCATAAAGAGAATGAGAAACTGCACATGAAGATGGTCCGTCATAAACAGTTGTTTTGCGTCTTTTCTCATGAGACCCATTACAACGAACAACAGCAATCTGAGGTTCTTTTTCTGATGCCTCCATGCCAAGAGCTCCAGCAACACTTTTCATTACATCGTTGCCTCCGGGAGGACAAAACATACCGTCAAGTGTATCTGCTTTTACACACGCTTCGGCAAATCCACGACAACCAGGATATCCGCAACCGCCACAATTTGCTCCGGGCAAACATCCTTCGACATCATCAATTCGAGGGTCTTCGACTACTTTAAACTTTTGGGCAACAAAAAAAAGTATTACCGCCAACACAACTCCTAAAGCACTAAGTGTAATTAACGTATTCAGAATAATGTCCATAATTTAATAATTAAATTTTCTCTATATCAAAATTAAATTCTCGCTTTATTCGATCTTTAAAAAAGTACAAAACAAAATAGTACGGTACTAAAACAACAATTGAAATCAATCCGGAAAAACCTTCTGAAAAATCAGCTGACAATAAAATCATTAAAGTCGATATCACAACAACAAAAGGCAATAAATAACCCAAAAACAAGGCTTTCATGCCTAATGATTCGCGCATGACAACTTTTACCTTTTCGCCAATATTGAAACTATTATTATTGGTGCGTACTTCAATTGTTTTTTGAGCAGAATCTATTCCACAAACAGATTTTGCATGACAAGCAGCACATGCTGATTGAACACTCAAATCAACAAAAATTGCATTTTCGTTAATCTCAGAGACTATCCCTTTATGTTCAATCGTTGAGTTTTTACCCATAACAATACATTGCAAAAAATCAAGTACAAAAGTAAACTTTTTGTCATGCAATTATATGATTTAACAACATAATATGGGCGATTTTTTGTAATTTAGAATGTGTATAAATTAAGTTGGATAGCTTGTAAAGCTCCATAAAGATAATATATGTTATGCAAATAACAGTCTATTCATGCAATATGACTTCCAATATAATTAGAGGTACAGTTAGCAATTAACAAATTGTATAAAATTCAAATTACTGTTAGTACTTTACAAATTTAGTAGTGTATGTTTCACTAACAGAGCTTGCTCTAACAAAATACAAACCGCTTTCGAGAGCAGAGATATCAATTTTTCTCAAATCCCATTCAGAAGAGTACGAATCAGAGTCAACAGACAGCACAAGCTTTCCTTGTTGGTCAAATATTTGGCAGACATAATCGTCATCAAGCAGATTATTAGTTATTAAATAAAGCTCGTTGTTTGCCGGATTAGGATAGGCTTTTACGTAAGACTCCTCATGACTTATTACATTTTGTGTAGAATTTTCGATAAAAAACACATGAGGATCAGGTTCTCCGATAAAAGGATGTGTCTCGGTTTTAGATGCTGAATTTGTCGCCTGTATATAGTACGAAATTGTTTCTTCAGCGTTAAAACTATTTATCGTAACAGAATATGTGTCTCCAACAGTATTTTCCATCGCAACCTGCTGATAATCAGCACCATTAACAGAATAATAAAGCATTACAGAACTTACTGTGGCAGCATTATTAAACGTATAAACATCTGCTGAAAATTCGTATGAGCTTTGATATTCTATTGTATCTAAAATCGGATAATGTAGAATACGAAGCATTTCAAAATCCGGCACTTCGTGAGTTCGACAATGAAGCGCATCGGTACTATACCAATTATTATAAGAAATCCCAATAATTTCGTAACCCGGCATTGCCTCTTCGTAAACTGCGGCAGCATCGGCATTATAAGCCCCAGCCGAACCTGTATTAAAAGGAATCAGGACTTTATTATTCATTATAAGTGAATTTGTGTAAGCATTGTCTTCAACTCTCCAGGCTGTGCGATATACCTGAAATTTGTTTCCATACGAACTTGTTTGATTTGCCCAATAATCGGCCATTGCCTCGAAATCGGCATAACGGTAATCTGTTGCCGGAACACTCGCAACAAGCATTTTATCAACATCCAGAAATTTACCCCAGCAGTCGATATGTTCAATATAATCATCCAAAGGATCTTGCACTAATAAATATTCGTCTGCACCTAGGTAATCGGCTGCAAGATTAAAAACATCCGTTTGAGACAGTCCCGGATTTTCTTCATAAACCAAATCACACGAAGCAGAAATCCCCATTCCATTTGTCATGTAGTTTCCTCCCGTATGTTCTAGATCCATGCCAAATACGTCCATAGCAAAATAATTTCCTAGCTCAATAGGCACTTCATCATCATTTACTCTTTGCGGACGATTATATGGGAAGTCCACAATTCCTACACATCTGTCTGTGCCATTTTCCACAAACCATGGACTATAATCACGTGCCCACTCTGAATCAGTTCGAACATCAACATAAATTATATTATCAAAATTCACATCTCCAGAAGCTAAATCAGAAGCCGCGTTTGATTGATAATCTAATGGACACATGATATATACTTTTACATCTTGCGATAAATTTGCAATTAATTCTATAGGTATCTTAAATCCAATGATATACTCATCTCCACCCCAACTCTCTCCAATTGGATACGAAACTATCACACCTTGATTCCTTTCAAATTCGGCAATATTGCGAACTCCACCTGTTGGAGGAGGTGTTGACTCGAATGCTTTATTCGGCGCATTAAGATTTTTAAGTTCATCGGCATGTATCATGTGATATTTGCTCTGTAAACGAGGAGATAAAACCTCTTGGGCAACCATGACATTTATTGATCCCACAACAAGCAAAAGGAATATAATTTTTTTCATCGCTTTATAAATTAAAAAAAAGTGCCGGATAACCGGCACAAATTGTACTATCTGTTAATTATAAGATTTTTGTTATAAAAATTTTCGGCAGTATTTACCTGAACAATATAAAGTCCATTAGCAAATTCGCTTGTGTTTATGATTATTGAGTTTTCGCCTTTGTACATTTTAAATTCATTACTATACTCATATACAACCTGACCGTTTATGTTCATAATTTTAACATTTCCTGTTGTAGTCTCTTCGAGATTAACATTAATATAAACAATATCGCTAGCAGGATTTGGATAAACTTCAACAGAGTTTTCCAAAACAATAGCAGGCTGATTAATAATAGTGACAGATGCTTGGTGTGCAGGAAGTTTAATATTGTCAACCCAAGCACAGTCGGAACCTTCGTCAAAAGAAGCATCTTTAACATAAGACCATTTTAACTCTCTTTCTCCGGCAGAAATTGAATATGATTCGTAAGACCAGTCTATTTCGTCACACCATTTATCTTGTTCTGCTCCATCGATTGAAAATGATAAGTAGTCGTACATTGTACCAAACCATAAACCTTCGCAACTAACTTTTTTATAAAACTCAAGTTCATCAGTATTTAGCACATCAAGATTGATAATAAGAGTTGACTCGCCTCCACCTGTTGGTGTTCCGGACTTAAGAGCATTTGTTCCTTCGTAAACTTCGTTTGTAACGATTGTCCAAGGGTAAGTTGTTGAATTTTCCCAATCAAAGCTTGTAAGCGTTCCCGACTCCCAATCCTCGATTTGAAGGCCTGCCGGTAAACAAGTATTTAAACTAGCCGGATACATTCCTGCTGTAAGAGCAAAATCGAAACAAATAGAAGTACCTGTTGGAACAGCCTCATCTATGGTAACAGTAAATTCTATTTCAATAGGAGAGTTAACGTCCTGTGCATCAAAATTAAGAGATGATGTACCAATTGTAGCAAATTCGTTAGTTGTGCTTATCACAATATCTCCCGCTTGAGAAACAGCATGTCCGTTGTTAAGAACTTGAACAACCAGGTTTACAGTTTCGCCTGCATCGATTGTAAAGTTTCCATTACCAGAATCTGTATCATCAATTTGCACAAACGACAAGTTCATTTTTGGTGCATTTGCAAGAATATTGTAATTTGATTCCCACAAGTTATCATCGCCATCTGATATTTGCAGACTTATTGGAATAATCTCCTGATCTGATATTCCGTCAGCGACAACAATTGTAAATGCATCGTTAACAGTTTTAGTTTCGTCAATAGCCATATCGCCAAAACTTGCTTCATCAACTGTGATATTTGCATTTGTATTAGTAGTAGATGCAACAACGTTTACAGAAGTAGCAGCATCTACACCAACATTTAATAATGTCTGATTTATTTTTATTGTTTCATTATAATCGGCAACACCATTATTATTTGCTTCGGAGTCATTTATTGAGTATCCATCAGCAACCACATAAGGACCATCCGGAACAATAACCATCACATCTTCCTGATAAGTAACCTTATTGTATGCAGTAACAGTTACTTTCATATTTCCGGGAGAGTCGAAAGGAATTATTGTAACATTTGCACTACCACCACTTACATACGCATAACCAATAATAATAGTTTGATCTCCATCTGTAGTTGTTAAAGAAACTAATGCATTCTCTGCATCGCAACTAACCATAAATTCTGTCTGTCCTACACTTAAGGTGCCTAAATGAGAAATTGTCATTTCCTGAGGCGCTTTTGTTCTAACCATAAGAGATGGATCACCAAAAAGTGTCCATGTATCAGCTGTTTCTTGTCCAGCACCGCCTTCTTGAATCATTTGAAACATTCCATTAAACGAAAGTCCACCATAAGTTCTTTTAATATTTGATGAATATGTTTCTATTAAAATATCGACCATTTCGTCTTGTCCTGTCATTGGCTCATTCCAGGCCTGATTTATTGTTGATCCTAAGAATCCTACTGCACCTGCAGGACTGCCTGCATTAGTTGCACGCAACCAAGCTTCTGCAAAACATGTATTACCATTAAAGTCACCATTAACACAAGCTACACTCCATATAAAAGGAAGCTTTTTTGTATTAGTTAATGCATTTACCTGAGTGTTAGAAAAACTTGTATTTGCCCATAAAGTTACATCTCCATGACCGATATAGTTAGCAATACCAATCCCATTATTAAAAGCAGTAGAAATTTGTGCATTTGAACCTCCATCCTGATTTACAATTGTAACTGTATATCCATAAGTTTGAAGATCTGTTCTGATATTGTTTATGTGAACTTCATCTGATTCTCCTCCGTCGTGTCCCATTGTGCCTCCACCTTCGTTTGATGCCGAACCAAATGCATTTTCGAGCCATGTATCAGCTGTACTCATGTCTCTTTCATAATCAATCATTCGTTGCGCCTGAGTTTGCACATCAGCGATAGAGCTGGCAGAGAAACGACCAATTAATGCATCGGCATAACCATCACCACCGGCAAGATAAACATAGCCATTATCTGAGTCGTTACTACTTACAGTCATAGTTGGCACATCATCAGCATCACCAATCAGCAAAACATAAGCAAGCTCCTCTGTATCATAATAGTTTTGGATATATGCTTTTACCTGATTTGCAGTTGTTCCAATTTCACTTAATAAAACTAAGTCTGTTTCAATTCCTTTTTCATGTTTCCAAGTGATAAAACTAGCCATTGCAGAAGCATATTCATCTGCACAGACAATAAGCATTTTACCGGGAGCTCCTTCTTCAATAGGAATATATTTTGCAGTATTTCTATAATTTAAAAATGCTCTATCGTAAATATTTATAAACTCCTCAACTTTAACTGATTTTTGATTAGTGATTTCGTTTGTTGAATTTGATTGATCAAATTTAATTTTAACTATAATCTCAGTATATACCTGCAACTCTTTAGAAACAGCATTATATTTAAAAGGATAAAAAGTAATATTACTACCGCGCAATGCTCTTAGAATAAAAGGCTCGCCCATTTGAGCATTATCAAAAGGTAAAAATTCATTCATTTGGTAAGCTCTGCCATACTCGTAAGGCACTGTTTCCGGATCTATTGTTCTTAAAATTGAACCTTTTGATGGAGCTATTTCTATATTCTCTATTGTTTCGAATTGAGCAGAAATTACTTCATACTTAAAGCCGCCCTGATCAGGAATTACAATTGAACTTGTGATAAAAGGCAAATCGGGTGCACCTTTATAGTATGAGTTTGGACATTCGGGACTCTTAACAACAAACGCCGCACCTCTGGGTGTTTCAACTTCCAGAAGACGATATGCATTTAAATCCATCTTTACAATTAACTCATTCTCGGTAGATTGTACAACCTCAATTTGTGGATCGATACTTTTGTTCGGATTAATCTTTGTCCAGTTTATTTGTCCAAAGCTCGCAAAAGCAATAACTAACAGGAAACTAATAATGGTAACTTTTCTCATAACAGTAGTTTATAAATTATACATTTTAATAATATGCATTAAAGACCCTTTAATTTTATTAGGGTTGCATAAGAAATGTAAAAATAGAGATTTTACTTATAAGCAGTAGTTGAAACAACAAACTATTATACAAGGTAAACAAAAGAGTTGATTAATGATGTAAAAAAGAATGAAAAAAGGGATTTAGGGTTAATAGACAAAATAGTTGGTAAAAAGTTATATAACCCTTGAATTTATTAGGTTTGCACCAAATGAAAGGTTATGAATAAAAAAAATGCATAAGCTGTGGAAGTAAAATTGTGCAAAAATATGGTTTTCAAAATTAGAAACAACCTTGTCACGCGATAACGATATCACGCGAAATGATTCGCGCGATAACCACGCATGGAGGATATGTGACAACCTTAATCACGCGAATCCGATGGCTATCGGAACGCGCGATAACCACACGTGGAAGATTGGGAGACTGTTTTTATGAGATTTTTCCGAAATCGATTTTGTTTTTATTCATTTCTCTGATTTGAGCAGCCATAACATGATTATCGGGCTTTTGGAGTTCCGGGTCAGTTTCCAAAATTTGGTTTGCAATATCTTTTACATATTGAAGTAGTTGACCATCCTGGCTTAGATTTGCCATTTTTAAATCAAAGGTAAAACCGCTTTGCTGTTTACCCTCAAGATCGCCGGGGCCACGAAGTTTTAGGTCTGTTTCTGCAATTTCGAAACCATCGGTGGTGTTAACCATACAGAGAACTCTGTTATAAGCATTCTCACTGAGTGTTTCACCTGTCATAAGCAAACAATACGATTGTTCCGAACCTCTTCCAACGCGACCTCTAAGTTGATGCAACTGAGAAAGTCCAAATCGTTCGGCCGACTCAATAATCATAACAGTAGCATTAGGAACATCTACTCCAACTTCAATCACGGTTGTGGCAATCATAATATTTGAATTCCCTTTTTCGAAATGATTCATCGAAAACTCTTTTTGGTCGGGTTTCATCTGACCGTGAAGCACAGAAATTTGATATTCAGGAATTGGAAATGCTCTGCTGTACCCTTCAACACCATCCTCCAAATCTTTGTAATCCATATTTTCCGACTCGGTGATTAAAGGAAAAACTACATAAACTTGTCGTCCTAAAGCAATTTGCTTTTTAACAAAACCAAAAACACGCAAACGATCTTTATCTTTAAAATGCTTAGTGATAATCTTAGTCCTTCCGGGAGGTAATTCATCAATCACAGACACATCTAAATCACCATAAAGAGTCATTGCTAGAGTTCTTGGAATTGGAGTGGCTGTCATTATTAAAACATGCGGAGGCAGGATGTTTTTTTTCCACAACTTGGCTCGCTGCTCAACACCAAATCGATGCTGCTCATCAATAACCACCATACCAAGATTTTTAAACTCTACAGTATCTTCAATTAATGCATGTGTTCCGATAAGCAGATTTAATTCTCCTAAAACAAGCATCTCATGAATACGTGTTCTTTCTCTTTTCTTGATTGAACCGGTAAGCAAATCACAAGTTACCTCAAGACCATCAAGAAATTTAGAAATCGACCTAAAATGTTGCTGAGCCAATATTTCAGTCGGAGCCATAATACATGCTTGATAACCATTATCTATTGCTATGAGTGCAGTAAGTAGGGCAACTAATGTCTTTCCACTTCCAACGTCTCCCTGTAACAGTCGGTTCATTTGTTTTCCCGACATTAAATCGTGTCGTATTTCTTTTAAAACCCTGGTTTGAGCATTTGTTAAATCGAATGGTATTTTTTGAAAGAAACACTCTTTAACAAGTTTATCATTCGATCTGTCGAACAAAAAACCTGTGGAGGATTCCTTTCTTCGCATTTTTGCCTGAATTAAATTCAGTTGTATATAAAAAAGCTCTTCGAACTTAATTCGGTATTGGGCGTTGTTAAGTTCTTTTATTCCAGTTGGAAAATGAATTTCAAACAAGCACTCCTCAAGCCCCATCAGTTTATACTTTTCTCTAATGTACTTTGGTAAGGTTTCGTAAACTTGACCTTTTACTTTTTTTAGTAAAGTATCTAGAAGTTTCCGAATAGCTTTTGAGTTTAGATACGCATTTTTGAGTTTTTCGGTAGTATTATACTGTGGATAAAGAGCATTAACTAATTTTGCCTGCCACTTATTGTATTCTTCAATGTCGGGATGAACTATGTTTATTCGGCTTCCAAACGATTTGGGTTTTCCAAAAAGAACATATTGCTCACTTTTTTTTATTGAATTTTGAATCCAACTAATCGATTGAAACCACACCACCTCAACAACACCTGTTTCATCCGAAAAATAACCGGTGAGTTTTTTTTTGCCTTTTCCAATGGAGCTTAATTCAAAATGAGTAAATCGTCCTTTGATCTGGATATATGGCAAATCTTTGTTTAGGTCAGAAATATTGTAAAATCGACTTCTATCGATATAACGAAACGGAAAATAGAAAAGCAGGTCTTTATAAGTTTTAATTCCAAGCTCTTCGGTTAAGAGTTCTGCCTTTTTTGGACCTACACCAGTTAAAAATGTTATTTCGTTATCGAGTATTTTTTGCATTATCTATTTTTCGCTCGAAAATTTATTTCTTTTTACTACTTTTACATTATTATTTATTTCAACAAAGATAAAAATAATTTGAAGTTTCCGGGAAACATATTGTATCACTTTAGAGCAAAAAAGAATTTTTCGTTAGGCAAGGCTTTTCCAGAACATATTTTGGACAATTATTTTGCATTAAATAATTATCTAATTGTTGAGAAGTATCGTAAAAACTTATTAGAGATAGACGATGAGATAGAGGTGACAGATTTTGGCACTGGATCTAAAAAGCTAAAAAACTCCAAAAGGAAAATTTATGATATTGCTGATACTTCGGGAACGACTATGAAATTCGGCATTTTCTTTCAGAAATTAATTCAATCATTTAAAATAACATCTGTTTTAGAGCTAGGAACATCTCTGGGTATTGGGACACTCTATTTTGCTCTGTCAGACAAAAACATCGAAGTTACTAGTATCGAGGCATGTCCAAAGATTCACAACTTTACAAAATCACTATTTGAGCAAAATGCAATAAACAATGTTAACTTAATAAATGATGATTTTGATAGTGTTTTTGACAACAATAAACTAGCGGAAAAAAAATTTGATTTAGTTTACATAGATGGGAATCACAACTCTCGAAGCCTATTAAAATACTACGACTATATTGAAAAAGAACTAATAAAAGAGAAGTGTATTTTTATAATTGACGATATCAATTGGTCCACAGACATGCATAAAGGCTGGAAATCTCTTTGTCAAAGGAATGAAGACTCATGCAAAGTCTATTTTTTTAGGATGGGAATAATATTTAAAAACTTTAATGATTTACCTGTGGGCACATTTCCTATAAATTTTGTTAATTAAATCAATTAACCGATAAAAATTTGTAATTTCGTGATAAAATACGACAAGCGTGGAAATAATAAAGTTAGAGAACATAATCAAGAACTATTACGTTGGAACCATAACGGTTGAAGCCCTGCGCGATGTTACCATCAACATAAACCAAAACGAATATGTTGCCATTATGGGACCATCAGGTAGTGGAAAATCAACTCTGATGAACATAATCGGATGTCTTGACACACTAACAAAGGGCACATACATATTAAACAATACTGATGTGAGTTTTATGACCGATAATGAATTGGCAAATATCAGGAATAAAGAAATTGGTTTTGTATTTCAGACATTCAATCTTTTACCACGATATACGGCATTTGAAAACATAATGCTCCCACTTGTTTATGCCGGCATGCCACGCAAAAACCGAGTTGAAAGAGTTGACAAAGTTATTGAAGACGTAGGTTTATCGGATAGAGCATTGCATAAACCCAACGAGCTATCAGGTGGTCAGAGGCAAAGAGTTGCAGTTGCCAGAGCATTAGTTAACGATCCATCTATTATTCTTGCCGACGAACCTACAGGAAATCTCGACACAAAAACTTCGATTGAGATAATGGCTCTTTTTGAAGATATCTACAAAAAAGGCAATACAATTATAGTAGTTACCCACGAGGAGGACATTGCAAATCATGCCAGACGCATAATAAGATTAAGAGACGGTAAAATTGAGTCAGACACAATTAATAAAAATCCGGCAATGGGATAAACAAATAGACGAGTTTTTGTTTTATAGCATATAATACTTGATAAATGAAGATTTACACAAAAACAGGCGACAAGGGATCAACCTCACTTTTAGGCGGTCAAATTGTTAGCAAAGACAATATCAGACTCGAAGCTTACGGCACCATAGATGAGTTAAATTCATTTATTGGCATGATTCGCAATTTCAAAATCTCTGATTATGATAAAAACTTAATAGAATTTATCCAAAATAGGCTTTTTGATATTGGTTCAACTCTGGCTGCTGTTAACGAAGGAGCTGAATTCCCTATTCCTGAATTACGTAAGATCAAAGATGAAGACATAAAATATCTCGAGCAATCGATAGATATGTTTTGCAATAAACTGCCCGAATTAAAAAATTTCATCATCCCGGCAGGCAGTGAACTCATCAGCTGGTGCAATATTGCACGGACGGTATGTCGAAGAGCAGAACGTAGGATAATATCTATTGATGGAGCTTCTAAAGACTATAACGAAATAATAATATTTATTAACAGATTGTCGGATTTACTGTTTATAATGGGTCGCAAATATGCACATGAAAATAATGTTAATGAAATTTTATGGAATAATAATTTGTAATTCAGAAATTTTTTGTTATTTCGCAGTCCATTTTAATAAAGTGTTTAACCTCAAATAATTAATAATATGTATTGGACATTGGAACTAGCATCAAAACTCGAGGATGCGCCTTGGCCGGCAACAAAAGATGAGTTGATAGACTATGCAATTCGTTCTGGAGCCCCACTTGAAGTTATCGAAAATCTTCAGGAAATAGAAGATGAAGGCGAAGCTTACGATAGTATCGAAGACATTTGGCCTGATTATCCAAGTAAAGATGACTTCTTTTTTAACGAAGACGAGTACTAACAAACTAAAAAAACATTAAAAAACCGATATTGAGTTAATAAAAAACTAAGTATCGGTTTTTTTGAATACTTTTAGAATACTGTAATTATTTCGCTGCTATAACATAAGCAATCGATTTTCAATAAGTTGCATTTCGGCGTCGATAACTTCGACGGGCTCGCTTCGAGAACCTCAGTGCGTGCAGTGCACCGCAACACGACGCATGGGGCATAGAGCATAGAGCATAGAGCGTCGGTCTTTTGTGTAGCAATTTTTTTCACCAATTACGCATTCGGATATTTAACTAAAAGCAATCATATTGATTTGCAATCGAGTGTTAATCCAAACTTCTTATGCTTAATTTGTTAAGAACACTCGTTTATCGGGGGGTTAAATCTTAAGACAAAAATGAAAAAAATTAAGATGATAAACCTAAACACTTACAAAAAAGTATTATCTTTAATGTTTTTAAAAGTATCTTTATGCTATTTATAAATAATAAAACACTCACCTCCGTCTTTTGCTTAGTTTTTTGTTTGACTATAATCTGTCACGAATCTTCAAGTCAGAATCTAAATTCGTATCCTTTAAATCAAGAATATAATGCCGTTTATTTTAACCCGGCAATAATTGGACTTGAGGAAAACATCTCGATTTTCACATTGTTTAATTTTGAGGACTTGAATAGTTTTTTTGGTCAAGGAAGTTCTCAACATGTTCAATTTACTTATCCTGTTGAAAAATGGTCTTCAGGATTTGGATTGAAGTTTTGTAACAGTTTTAGTTATGCTATGAATGCCTTTCATATTATTGGCTTGCCTTATGCATACAAATTTGGTTTTAAGAAATCTGTATTATCTGTTGGTTTTGAGCCTTTTTATATGAAAACCTTGGATGGTATTAATTATTGTTGCGGAGAACCTATTATGCATCAAACTTTTGGTTCTCGATTTGGAATATTTTATAAGTATTCTAAGTTTTTTATTGGCCTGTCTTCTGTAAATATTTTTAGTGAAATTAATAACGAAGAATCAGGGTATGATTATTTAGAGTATTATCAAAATTATAATAATGAATATGCAATAAATATCGGTTATAAATTTAATTTAGGTAAAAGGTTTAAACTTCTTACAGCCATTAACTATTCACGACATTACAAAATTAGTCCTGACAAAGCAGAGATTCTAGTTAAGTTCTATATTGCTGATTTAGTAAGTGTCGGAGTAAATTTTTATGATTTTCAACGTTTAGTGCCAATGGCAGATATCAAATTGTTCAAAAAACTAAATCTAGGATATTATTATGGACCTAGCAATTATTTCTTTTGGCACGATTATCATTCAATATATCTAAAATATACTTTTACAAATAAAGAAAGGTTTAAACTTGACATTTGATTCTGTGGAGTAACTTTCAGATGTATTACTTTTGCTTAAACTCAATTCGAACAGTACCAACTTGATATCCACTTCCGGGTAATGCTTCGTACTTCCATTTTTTAACTGCGTTTATAGCCGGCAAAACACATTGATCACAGCTAGTGCTCACCAAACTTACATCGGTTACTTTACCCAGTTCGCTAACTGTAATTTTTAACACAACAAGTCCGTACATATTATCCTTACTCTCCGGATCAACTTTTGTAAAAGAACGTGTTCCTTCTAATTCTCCATATCCTCTATCCGGACCATTATTATCGCCTTCAATTCCAGGGTTAGAATTATAATTAGAGCTTTTATCGTCGCCGGCATTATCCGAATTAAAAACATTCTCAAACAAACTATTTAGCTTATTCTGATTTGGATTTATTACTTCGTCAGAAATATTATCGCCCGGGATAAATGGATTGTCGTTTATATCATTCAACAATTTTTCTGCAGCGTCCGAATAATTGTTTGACAACTTTTCTGTTTGGGAAATATCAAAACTGTTTTGGTCTGAGCCACTCGAGGTAAAATCCAAGATTATTCCCTCTTCAACAGGCAAAGGCAAAGGAGTTGTGAATCCAAAAATCAAAAGTAAAACGACGGTAGCGCCAAGAAATAATAAACTACCAAAAATTCCGTGAATGTGTTTCTTTATATTTTTCATAATTATGGTTTTTTAATAAAACGTGATTTTAAAACTTTAAATTGTTTCAGGGCGTAGATACTCAGTGGTATCGAATTCCATAAAATTGTCTAAACAATTACTTTTATCCAAACTACACATACAAAAAAAGGTAGGCTCGCAAAGATTTTGTACATTTGCAAGATTAAAAAACTGTCAAATATGCACAACAAGAAAAAACTAAAACCACAAATTAAATCGAAACTTCATATTCGCAACAAACATCGCGAGCGCTATGATTTAGTCGCATTAGCAAAAACACATCCTGTTCTAAACGATTATTTAATAACAACTGAATTTGGCGAACTTTCGATAGATTTTTTTAATCCACAAGCCGTAAAAGCTCTGAATGCAGCACTATTAATGCATCATTACGACATTAAATATTGGGATATACCGCCATACTATCTTATTCCTCCTATTCCGGGCAGAGCAGACTACATACATTATGTTGCCGATTTGCTTGCTGAATCAAACGATGGGGAAATACCAAAAGGAGAAAAAGTAATTATTTTTGATATCGGAGTTGGTTCTAGTTGCGTTTACCCAATAGTCGGAATTTCTGAATATGGTTGGAGTTTCATTTGTAGCGATATTGACTCAACAGCTATTGAATCAACAAAAAAAATAGTTGAAAAAAACGAAACGATTAAAAACAAAATAACAATAAAACTTCAGGAAGATAAGTACAAAGTTTTTAGCGATATCATTGAAAAAGACTCATATGTTGATGCGATTATTTGCAATCCACCATTTCATTCTTCACCACAAGAAGCCAAGGATGCAAATCTGAGGAAACTCACAAATTTAAAGAAGAAACGCGCAAATAACGAGGAAAGAAATTTTGGCGGAATAAGTGCAGAACTTTGGTGTATTGGAGGAGAAGCTAAATTTGTTAAAAACATGATACACGAAAGTGTTAAATATGGATATTCTTGTTTTTGGTTTACTAGTCTTATCTCTAAAGAAGAAAATGTATTTGCATTAAAAAAGGAACTCGAAAGAGTAAAAGCAAAAGAAGTAAGGGTTATTCCAATGGGTCAAGGAAACAAAACCAGTAGAATTCTAGCCTGGACTTTTCAGACAGAGCAAGAAAAAAAGGATTGGAAAACAAACAATTGGGTTTAACCCCACTATTCTATAATAAACCCAACAATTTCTTTAACACTCCTATCGCTCTCATCTATAGGTAAAAGTATCCAATCGTGCACCATTCCTTCGTAAATCTTTATTTCAGATTTGCTGCCATTGGATTTAGAAATCAATTCATGCAATTTTGCACAATCGGGATAAAAAAGTTCGTGAGTACTGACAAAAATTTTAATACTACCAAGACTATCCAAATTACCATTTATTGGAGATACAAGAGGCGAATTTGCGGGCAAATCTTCAGCATATATCTTTCCACATTGAATAAGGCGCTCTTTATTTAATATTACATCTTTAGTAACATATTTATCTATGTCTGGATTTCTCATTTCAATGTCTAGCCAAGGTGATAGTAAAATCGTTTTTTGAGGAATTATTTCGTTGTTGCTTTCAACTAATGATTGTAAAAACGCTAAAGCTAAACCTCCTCCAGCTGAATCTCCCATTAAAATAAACTTATCTTCGGGAAATTCTTTTAATAATAATTGATAAAACTTATTGATTATTTCATGTGCAGTTTGTGCATTATTTTCCGGTGCCAGTGGGTAAAGAATAAACGTTACTTTGCAGTTGCCTCGAGAACATATATCCTCTATTAATAATCTGTGTGCTTTTGTTGCTTCTTGAATATAAGCTCCTCCGTGAAAATAAATTACGTGAATATTAGTTGGAGTTTGTGTTGAAATTGTTAATGCTTTAAATCCATTTAAAAAATGTTCTGTAACAAATAAATCTTTGTCGAATTTCTTTAAATCGAAATGACCTTGATCCCTTTTAGCATTTGAAAGCATTTTATCAAATTTCCGTTCAGAGAATTTGACCATTTTAAGGGTTTTATAAATAGATTGTGCCTTTTTGCTAGCTGTTGGAACCTCGCTGGATTTACATTGAACAAATAGGCAAAAACTAAAAAAGCATGCTATTAAAACAATAGTATTTCGTAATTTCATAAGTAGATTTTCAGTATTAAATCTAATGCAAAAATAGAAATATTTTTTTGATATTGGGTTCTTAATCCAAATGCATAGTAGATCTATTGTCGTCAAAATAATTTCAAAATAGGGTTAAAAGAATTGTATAAAGAATAATCGAGAATAAGGTTCTATTTGCTTCATCAAAACCTAATAACAATTTAGCATCTGGATAAAACTATAATCTAAACTCGACAGCCACAGTTCCTGTTTGATATCCGGCTCCCGGTTTTTTTGCATATTTCCATTGTTTAACGGCATCCTTTGCGAGTTGGGTACAATCGTTACAATTTGAGCTCACCAATGTAACATTGGTCACGTTTCCATTTTCATCGACTGTAATTTTGAGAACAACACGTCCTTCGAGATTATCTTGATTTTTTGGATCAACTTTTTTCACAAGAGCACGACCATCTAGGCTACCCCCTACTCCACCAGGACCTGTTCCCGAACCATTTGCTCCACTTCCGGTTCCTGGATTACCGCTTCCGGTTCCAGTTCCTGAAGTTCCTGTTCCGGTTCCATTTCCAAATAAGTTTCCGTTTAGCAGATTTGATAAATTACTATTAACCTGCTGCTCATTTTCTGCATTATCTTCGGTATTTGAATCCGTATTAGTATTGTTGTTGTTTGGATTCGGGACAGTACTTGATTGTAAGGAGGCGGCTTCTTCGAATGTCTGGGTGTTAACACCTGAGTTTGAAGAGTTTTGAGTCGAGGCATTTTGTTCGTTTGATGTGGCAGATGCTGAAGCACCAGCATTGACATTTCCGCCGCCTCCAAAATCAAGCAATATACCTTCTTCGGGGGGAAGAGGTAATGGGGTTGTAAAACCAAGCAATAGCAATAGAATAATGGCAATAATTGCGAAAATCGTTGCCCCCATTATTCCGTGTATATGCTCCTTTACAAATGACATAAATATTATTTTTGTAGTGGTTGCGTAGCAAGAATTAGCTTCCACTCATTATTTTTAGCGATATTCATAATAGCTACAACCTCTTCCATTGGCACAGTTTTATCAACGTGCAAAGACACAAAAGGTTCTTCTTGACCGGCAACTTCTTTTTTCAAAAGAGTTTCGATATCATCGGGGCTACAAAAGGTTGTTCCAACAGCGTATAAATAGGTTCCATCCTGTTTGTCCTTAATTGAAACCGATGCAATTGGATTTGCCGAAGTCTGACTATTACTTGAAGGCAACAAAAGTTTTAATGCATTAGGAGCAATTAAGGTTGAAGTTACCATAAAGAATATAAGCAACAGAAAAACAATGTCGGTCATTGACGACATGCTAAATTCTGCACTAACTTTATTTCTGGATTTTAAAGCCATCTTTTTTTTTATTTTGCAGGTTCATTAAGAATATCCATAAACTCGGTTGTCTTTGTTTCGAGACGAGCCACAAGGTTATTAACTCTTGCAACGAGAATATTATATCCAAAATAAGCAATAATACCAACGATAAGCCCCCCAACAGTAGTTACCATTGCCGTATAAATACCATTAGATAAAAGAGTTACATCAATATTATTCCCGGCACTAGCCATATCATAAAAAGCTCTAACCATCCCCATAACAGTGCCGAGGAAACCAATCATTGGGGCTCCCCCTGCGATTGAAGCGAGAACCGGCAATCCTCTTTCTAGTCTGGCAACTTCTTGTTTGCCGACGTTTTCAACTGCTGCATTAACATCTCCTAGAGGACGACCAATACGCAAAACACCTTTCTCAATCATACGGGCAAGCGGACCTTCATTCATACGGCAATTATCAAGTGCTTGATCAATTTTACCTTCGAAAATAAAGTTTTTGATGTTGTCCATAAAAGATTTTTGCTCTTTAGATGCTTTGGAGATAGCCATAATTCTGTCGATAAAAATATAAACAGCAATAATTGACAAAACAGCCAATACAATCATAATCCATCCGCCCTTAAGCGCCATGTCAAAAAACGACATTGTTAGTTCTCCCTCTTGACCTGTGGGAGTAACATTTTGCAACGTATCTACCTGTAAAAATAACATATTACAAAAATATTAAATTGATAATTCACGAAATTATAGACAATTATTTAAAATAAACACTATTCTGTTTTAATTTATCAACAGATTTATGTTAAATGTAAGTATTTGCTCAGCAACAAAATAATAACGATACTAATAATTGGTTTATTGTTAATTAATAATGTGTAAATGTTTATTAATAATTGAATAAGATTAGAATAGTTTGTTAATAAGAAGTATTTTTGCGACATAATTTAAAAAAATAAATATTATGAAGTTTTTCATTGACACTGCAAATCTTGATCAAATTCGCGAAGCACAAGCTTTGGGAGTACTAGACGGAGTAACCACAAACCCATCCTTAATGGCAAAAGAAGGCATTGCCGGCAAAGAAAACATACTTCAGCATTATTTAAATATATGTGAAATTGTTGACGGTGATGTAAGTGCAGAAGTTATCAGTACCGACTACGAAGGCATGATTAGAGAAGGCGAAGAATTAGCAGCATTACACCCACAAATTGTTGTTAAAGTTCCTATTATTAAAGATGGTATTAAGGCAATTAAATACTTCTCATCAAAAGGGATAAAAACAAACTGCACATTAGTATTTAGTGTTGGGCAAGCTTTATTAGCTGCAAAAGCAGGAGCTACCTATGTCTCTCCGTTTATCGGCAGACTTGACGACAATAGTACCGATGGAGTTGAATTAATCGGACAAATTGTTGACATGTATAATTACTACGAGTTCGAAACAGAAGTTCTTGCAGCCTCTATTCGTCACACTATGCATATAGTTAAATGTATGGAAATGGGTGCTGATGTTGCAACTTGCCCACTAAACGCAATTTTAGGCTTGCTAAAACATCCATTAACAGACATCGGTCTCGAACAATTTTTAAAGGATTTCAACAAATTAAACAAGTAACAATGGCCTTATTTATTCGTATGTACGAGGAAAATCCAGCTCCACGTCACATACGTCAAATAGTTGATATTTTACAAAACGGTGGGGTAATTATATATCCCACCGATACTGTTTATGGTATTGGATGCGATATAACAAAACCCAAAGCAATCGAAAGAGTGGCTCAACTAAAAGGAATAAAAGCAGAAAAAGCGAATTTCTCATTTATCTGCTACGACATGAGTCACCTAAGTGATTACACAAAACCAATAGACAACAATATTTTTAAAATGATGAAACGAAACCTCCCCGGTCCGTTCACTTTTATTCTCGAAGCAAACAATAATGTCCCAAAAATATTAAAAGCAAATCGTAAAACTATAGGTATCAGAATTCCTGACAATAACATAATCCGAGAAATTGTCAACGCTCTTGGCAATCCAATTCTAACAACATCGCTTAAAGCAGATGACGAAATTTTAGAATATACAACAGACCCCGAATTGATTTATGAAGACTATCAAAATTTAGTTGACGCAGTAATTGACGGTGGTTATGGTGGAAATATTGCTTCGACTGTTGTTGATTGCACAAACGACGAGCCCGAAATCATACGATTGGGAAGTGTTGAACCTGAGTGGTAGAAAACAAATTAACTTCAAATATAGTTTTAGACATTACAAATATTATATTCAATCACATCAATATTAAACCATAAATCGCGCAGTTTTACCTTCGGTGAGGGCTAAAGCCGTTTCCCGTTTTTTATTTAAATTCAAGTAAATAACTGATTCTTACATTTTTACAATGTTAATCAATAGTTGTTTATATGCCTAAATCTGGGGTTAGCTTGCGATTGTCTTTGTAATTATTTAGGTTGTTGAATGAAGAATTATTTTAAAAATTTGAAGTTTCACAACGAATATAAAGAATAATTTGTTTGTGAATTTGTTTATGAAAAAAGCCTAAATACAAATACCTACAAATCTTTAATCTAAATCAAATTAAGAGATTACTTACGTGATCTAGTTTTGGGGATGTGTTACCCAAAGTTTTTCAAGCCTGTTTTCTGCGAAAACGTGGGCTTTTTTATTTTCCCCAAAACCTTGAACTAGTTCAGGTTTTGTGGGAAATAAAAAAGCCCGACACTAACGTGTCAGGCTTGAAAAACTTTGTCGGGGTGGAGAGATTCGAACTCCCGACCCCCTGCTCCCAAAGCAGGTGCGCTAACCGGACTGCGCTACACCCCGAGTAATCTATTTCAATAAATTAAAAGACAAATCGTGAACTAACCGGATCCCGAAAAATCCTCAAGATTTTTC
>JAFGVU010000035.1 GCA_016937855.1 Bacteroidales bacterium
AAGTTACTTAGCCACCATAACATAAACGAGATTGTTTTATTAAACTGAATAGCTGATAAAATCCCTCAGCCACCTTAACATAAAACTAGATTATTCTATTAAATTCAATAGTCGATAAAATCCCTAGAGTTGACAATTGTCTTATAAAAGATTTTAATTACCACACGAAACTAAGGTGGCTGAGGGATTTTCTATTTATGTATTGCTCCGTCCACAGCTTCAAATCCTGCCTCCATAAAAATTTCAGAAACTGTAGGGTGAGCGTGTATAGTTGATGCTACATCGTAAATAGTTGCTTCCAGATTCATATAAGCTGAGGCTTCGGCAATCATATCTGTTGCATTTTCTGCAATAATTTGTACTCCCATAACTTCGCCAAATTTTTTATCGGATAAAATACGAACTTCGCCATCGGTATCACCGTTTATCATAGCCTTTCCATTTGCACTCAATGGGAAGCTACTGACTTTGTAATCATAGTTATCGGCTTGTAAATCTTGTTCTGTCATCCCAAGTTGTGCAATCTCCGGGTTAGCATAAACATTTATTGGATATTTTTTCAAATCTAAAGTTGCATCAACACCTTTGATTGAATTTACCACAAATAATCCTTGTGCCGATCCGGCATGAGCATATGCCGATTTACCGTTAACATCACCAATTGCAAAAATACTTTGTACCGATGTTTGTAATTTCTCATTGGTCGCGAGAAACCCATTTTCATCGAGTTCGATATTAATTTTTATTTCAGGAATAATTGCTTTACGCCTACGTGAATTAACTTTCACAGCATTTTCAGTAATCTGTGATTCTTCGTTAATTATTTCTATTTTCTCCTTTTTAAGTTTTTTGATTATATAATCGTTCAGATAATCATCTAGTTCTGGAACAATCTTTTGTTCGCGAGTAAAAATCTGCACTTTTGCACCTGCCATATTTGCCATTTGAGCAAGTTCGAGGCTAACAGGTCCATGACCATAAAACACAATATTTTCCGGCAGCTTGTCTAATGCGTAAAAGTCTTTAATACTTATTTCATCACTTGCTCCTTGTTCGGGGTATGATCCTGTTGCTATGACTATTTTTTCGGCAGTAATGTTTCGATTATCGACAGTTATAGAGTTTTCTGATGTAATTACTGCTGTTCCTACAATTGTTTCAACTGCATTTTTCTTGAGTAAGAACTCTACCCCTTTTGACAGTTTTACAGTAGTACCTATTGCTTTTTTTACTGCATTTTGCCAATTAAAGCTAATGTCTTTTTTATCTACCCCATCAATCCCGTAGCGTTTTAAATCGCCGGCTTTGACGAACATTTTTGCGCTTTCGATCAATGATTTTGATGGAATACAACCCCAGTTTAGGCACATTCCTCCAACTTTCTCTTTTTCTACTATAAGGGTTTTTAATCCCAATTGCCCTGCTCTGATTGCTGAAACATATCCTGCAGGACCTGCTCCTATTATTATTAAATCGTAGTTCATAGTTTTATCATTTTATTCCATTACCATTGTAACGGGTTCTTCTAAATAATTCATAATAAGGTTTAAAAATCTTGTTACTTCGCCGCCATCAACTATTCTATGATCAACAGAAAGCGACAAAGGTAGAGTATTTCCAACCTCTATTTGACCATTTTTAACAACAGGTGCTTCAAAAATGCGTCCTATACCTAAAATTGCAGCTTGCGGATAATTGATAACCGGCACAGCATATTTACCACCAATCGAGCCAAAACTTGTAATTGTAAAAGTTCCGTTTTTCATATCATCAAGTTTAATGCTGCGCGTTCTAGCCTTTTCTGATATTTCTGCGACTTCAATCGCTAACTGCTTGATTGTTTTTTTATCTACGTCCTTAATTACGGGAACCAACAAACCATCTTCCGTATCAACTGCAATTCCGATGTTGTAATACTTTTTATAGATAATATTGCCGTTTTCCATATCCATCTCAGAGTTTAGCGATTTATGTTTCTTAAGCGCAAGAGCAGTTGCTTTAAGAATAAATGGCAAATAACTAAGTTTTACATCTTCAGCAGCATATCTTTGCTTAAACTTTGCTCTTAATCTAATTAGTTCACTTACCTCAACATCATCAAAAACAGTCATATGAGCAGCATTATGCTTACTTTGAATCATATTTTTGGCGATTGTCTTACGAATTTGAGTCATTTTTTCGATTTCGATAAGGTCTTGTGTTTCGGTTGATGGTACAGATTCCGGTTTAGGGTTATTATATGCTTGTTTTTGTTTAAACTTAGCAATGTCCTCTTTCATAACGCGTCCACCGGGCCCAGTTCCAGAGACTAGATTAATATCTACATCGAGTTCTTTTGCCATTGCTCTTGCCACAGGTGTAGCCAAAGCCTTTTTCGCTTGACTATTTGGAGCCGAAGACACCTCTTTATTATCAACTCCTTCGTCAGATGCAGGCATAAAAGCATTATTACCTGCGACTTCGAGTGTGCCGACAACTCCAGCTCCTTCTTCTTCGACAGATTCCATTTGAGTTTGAGTTTCTTTAACCAATTCTTGTGCTGCCTCGCCGCTTACTCCTTCTATTTCAATTTCAGTTAAAGCGTTACCAACATGAATAGTTTCGCCGACTTTTCCAAAAGTCGCAGCAATAATGCCCTCGCGTGGCGAAGGAATATCAGCAACAACTTTATCAGTTTCCATTTTCACTAACGGATCACCGACTTTAACGCTTTGTCCTTTTTTTACGTACCATTCCAGTATTGTTCCCTCGTCGAGACCTTCACCAATATCCGGAAAATTAAAAATATATCTCATTGCTTTGTGTGTTTTTTAATATTTAACAGTTCTTAAAATCTCATAAAAAATCTTTTCGGGGCTAATCATAAAATGCTGCTCTCCTTTCGGCAGAGGCACAATCACGTCAAATCCTGCTACACGTTTAGGAGGAGCTTCGAGATGTAAAAATGCTTCCTCGTTAGCCAAAGCAGAAATCTCTGCACCCACACCAAAAGTCTTAATGGCTTCATGAACAGTAATAATTCTACCTGTCTTTTTTATTGATTGAGCAATTGTTTCTCTATCAATTGGGTAAATTGTTCTAAGGTCAATTATTTCGACCGAAATTCCTTCTTTTTTAGCTAAAACTGCGGCTTTTTGCACTTCACGAATCATCGCACCATAAGCAACAACTGTCACATCAGTTCCTTCTTGAATAACTTTTGCTTTTCCGATTGGAATTGAGAATTTTTCGGTTTCGACTTCTTGTTTTATTGCCCTATAAATGCGTTTTGGCTCCATAAACCAGATTGGGTCTTCGGATTCCAGAGCAGCAATCATCAAGCCTTTTGCATCATGTGGTGTTGATGGGATTACAACTTTTAATCCGGGAATATGTGCCCAAATTGCCTCAAGGCTTTCGGAGTGATGCTCGAGAGCGTTTATTCCTCCGCCATAAGGCATTCTGATTACCATTCCACTGGTGTATTTACCTCGGCTACGATTTCTCATTCTCGAAACATGAGATACAACCTGATTAAATGCCGGATTTGCGAATCCCGAAAATTGCATTTCGATTACAGGTTTTAATCCTGCGACAGCCATTCCCACAGCAGTTCCTGCAATACCCGATTCAGCCAATGGCGAGTCGAAAACTCTTTCGACACCGTGTTTTTGTTGTAATCCTTCGGTTACTCTAAAAACACCACCTTCTACACCTACATCTTCGCCATAAACAATTATTCTTTCGTCTTCTGAGAGTTTTATATCTAACGCATCGTTAATTGCGTTCACCATATTCATTATCTTTTTCATTGCTTTTGTGTTTTATTAATTACGTGCATTTTTCCATTGTAGAAATTTTTCGTGCTCTATCATTTGTTCCCTCAAATCGGTTGGCATATCAGCGTATGTATATTTGAAAACATCTTCTAGAGCCACCTCTCCATAATTTTCGGCTTCGACAAACTGACGGTCGATTTCTTTTTTAAACTCTTCTATTAATTTCTCCTCTTCTTTCTCGCTGTACAATTTTTTTGAAGTCAAATATGCTTTTAATCTTTTGAGAGGATCTTTTGCATCCCACGATTCTTCCTCCTCTTTTGTCCTGTATTTTGTGGGGTCATCAGATGTTGTATGAGCACCTTTACGGTATGTTACAGCTTCGATTAAAACAGGTCCTTCGCCGGCTTTTGCATGTTCGAACGATTCTTTAACAGCTTTATACATTGCAAAAAAATCGTTACCGTCAACCTGTATTCCTTTAATGCCGTATGCATAAGATTTTATTGCAATTCCATCAGAAGCAGTTTGCACCCTAAATGGAGTAGAAATTCCATATTGATTGTTTTGCACAATGAAAACAACCGGAGCTTTCCAAACACCTGCAAAATTTAATGCTTCATGAAAATCACCTTCTGAAGTTCCACCATCACCTACAAAAGTAAAAACTACCTGATCTTTTTTACGATATTTTATTTCGTAACCAATCCCGGCAGCATGAATTAACTGGGAAGCAATTGGTACGGCATAAGGAAGAAAATTCTCAGCATTTTTAAAATTTACACCATCTTCGTATCCCATAAAGTATAGGAATATTTCTTTCAAACTTGCACCTTTTGCTAAATATGCTCCCATTTCACGAAAAGCGGGCACTAACCAATCCTGGTCACGCATAATCTGTACAACAGCGCCGGAAATTGCTTCCTGACCATAATTGGGCGGATAAGTATATATTCGTCCCTGACGTTGATATGACACTATCATTTGGTCGGCAGTTCTCGCAAAAAGCATGTCCTTATATGCTTTCAAAATAAGTTCATCAGATAGCTCGGGCATATATTTTTTATTTATTATCTTGCCATCATTATCAATTATCTGAAACATTTTTTTATTTATCGGTTCGTATTCTTTAAACATAGTCTTGTGTATTTTAGATTATGCTTAAATAACAACAGAAAGCCAAAATTGTTTAATAGATTGAGATTTTTATTAAACAGCCATAAACAAGGTCTTTGAGAGAAACTATTAAAGAACATCCAATGCTTTATACTCTTAATATAATACCAATATATTTTGCTTATTTAGGGGCTACTAAAAAACAAATTGCATATACGAGTATGATACCACCATTGCATAAAAAAAGGACAGAAAAATCTGCCCTTATATCATAAAATCAATGTTAAAACTATTTATTAGCTTTAGTAACGATATCGTCAAAGTACATTGCAAATGATCTGTATAAAAAGTGTGTCCATTTACCAAAAGGCACAATAATAAGAGCCCATTGAACCAGAATAATAATATGAAACAGATACATCCAGAAATTATTCTCCAGGATATCTAAATCAACAAAAATTCGAACTAAAAAAGCACTAAATCCCATAAAGAAAAGCCAAATTACAAAGAACCAATCTGAAGGGTGACTAAAAGTAGTTTTTTCATCTTTTTTCTTAACTCTTTTGATTATAAAAAGGAATGTAATTGCAAAAATAAAGAAACTAACAAGATATCCGGCCAAGTTAACAACCATATAATCGGTAGAGAACCAATCGAGAAAAACAGTAATCACGAGCAAGGACATATATCCAATTACAAGGACTAGATGTTGTATCCACCATACTTTATTTTCACGCTCAGTACCACAAGAAAGAGTTCTCTTTTGGGTAAACATGTGCACAAGAAGCTCTTTAAGTGATCCAAAATAAACTTTAATGTTAAAGAATTTGACGGTATCCCAGACGGTATATTTCCACATTCTGATAATATTTGGAAGAAGTATAAATGCAAAAACTCCGGCAATTGCAAACATTTCGAAGTAATGCCCATAATGCATCATTTCTTCTTGATCAAAAATATTTGAAAAATATAATCCAAGTACTCCTGCAATAATCAACAAAAAGCCAATAATATAAGCCACAGTATTGCGATAGAACACACCTGACAGACCAGTCCAATCGTATCTTGAGGTAAGATATCTTCGAAGCGACATCATAAGTTCTCCGGGCTTAGCTTCCTGCGGACAAAAAGTTGTACACTCGCCACAATAATAACAAAGCCATGGTTTAAGCGAAGATTTCACATCCTCACTTGTTCCAAGCACACTAGCTCGAACCATATTACGAGGGAAAGAAACATCTTTATTTGCCAAATCACAAACAGCAGTACAAGTACCACAGTTATAGCATGCATTGAAATCAATAGCGCCGTATTTTTTAAGTTTTTTTCCGAATTTTAAATCTGTTTTTGCCATTATTTCTTCAATTTATAAAAATAATATTCATCCATATCGTCTATACCGGCTGTTTGCACAATACCGAATTTTAAGAGAGACATAACGTAGTACAAGGTTTCAGGCTTGCTCATAGATAATTTTTCGGCAATCTGAGGGATTGTTAATTCTTCGTCACCAATAGCTTCGACTATCTGTTTTTTGATTTTATTATAAGCTTTTAAGCCATCCTTAACCTCTTGGGAAACCTGATGTGTTTCTCGTTTGATTTTAAATGTTTCGCGTTTCTTATCTTCCATAACACTTATTACATTTTAATTAAATTTCATTTGCAAGAACATCAATCATGTGTTCCACTTCATCGTCACTAAAGTTTTTGAGCTGTATTGCATTTGTTTTACATACCGGCAAGCAGTGTCCACAGCCTTTACAAACAGAAAAATTAACCTGAGCTACATCTTTTCCGTCAAGTTGCACTTTACTAATCGCATCAAACTCACAAATATCTTGACAATCTCCACACCATGTACACAAATCAGAATCTATTTCGGCAACCAAAGGTTCAACCATTAAAGTATCATTACAAACAAAAGAGTATGATTTGATAGCTGCTGAAAGTGCAGAATTAATTGATTCAACAACATTTTTTGGTCCCTGACTTGCACCAGCTATTGTAACTCCGTCAATAACAGTTTCTACCGGACGTAATTTCATGTGGATCTCATTGTAAAAACTATCTCTACCTTTAGGTATTTTCAGGATTTCGGAGATATTTGCATTTTTGCGAGGAACCATACCTGTAACCAAAACGACCAAATCAGTTTCAATCTCGATATTTTGTTTATTTGTTAAAACATCGTTAACCTTAACAATAGTTTGATTATTTTTAGATTCTACTTTAGGTAAGTCGTCATCTGCAGATTGCAAGAAGACCTGTCCAGATTTTAGAGCTTTAAAATAAAGAGCCTCTTGTTTTCCATAAGTACGAACTCCTCTAGTAATATGATATTGATTAATACCTGCAAATTTTTCGGCTGTTTTAATTGCCGAATAAATTGTAGTTGTACAGCAATATCTGGAGCAATATTTATTTTCGCCTTCGGGTTGTCTGCTTCCGACACAATAAATATAAGATATGCTATTTATTTTCTTGTTATTCCAAACTAGTTCTTTATCGCTATTAGCAACAAGCCGTTTAAATTGTGGCAATGTAATAACATTATCAATTACATCGTAACCGAACTCGCTTGACTGTGGAGTATAAGGATCGAATCCTGTTGCAACAAGAATAGTTCCTACGCGTATTTCTACGTTTTCTTCCTGTTGATTTAGGTCGATAAACTTACATATTTTCTCACACTCCCCACAACGAGTACAGTTTTTCATATCAATAACAGCAGCTTGTGGGTATTCGCTAGGAAAGTTATGATAAATCGCTTTACGTGTAGTGATATTAAAATTAAATTCATCTTTAACCTCAACCGGGCAAACATCAATTGCTTTAGCTAATGCGTCTTTATCGCACATATCCTTTACATAGCGAGGTGTAACTTTGAGTTTAGCTTTAAAATCGCCTTTACTTCCGGCACTTTCAACAAGTTCAGTACCAGTGTATAAAGTGATATTTTTATCTGTAATTATTTCGTTATAAAGACGAGTAACAAGTTCTTTTCCTGTTTCATCGGTTGTACACAACACATCCCAATGAGAAATTCGACCCCCGATAAAATGTTCTTTCTCGACCAGATGCACTTTAATCCCCATTTTTGACAAAGAAGTTGCGGCTTTCATGCCGGCCACGCCAGCACCAATAACTAAAACCGACTGTTGTGTTTTAATTTCGACAGGTTCAATTGCCTCTGACAACCTAACCTTTGCGATTGCAGCTCTAACGATTTGAATAGCTTTTGCAGTTGCACCTTCTTTATCGTCGGAGTGCGGCCAAGAAACTTGTTCCCGAATATTTGCGTGCACATAATTGAATTTATTCAATCCTGCGCGCTCGGCAACAGCCTGAAAAGTTGGGAGATGAAGTTTTGGAGAACAAGATGCCACGACAAGAGCTTCGATATTATTTTCCTTAATATCTGCAATCATTTCGTTTTGACTAGAGTCAGCACAAGCAAACACAGTTGTTCTCGACATTAACACGCCATCTTCTTTAGCGACAGCTTCTTTTACTTTTTCGACATCCACATAATCGGAGATATTTCCTCCGCAGTGGCAAATATATACACCTATTTTTGTTTTCATAATTCTAACGATGCTTGTTTAAGATAACGAATTGCTTCCATTGATGCTGCTCCTGCCGATAGTATTGCATCAGGTATATCCATTGGTCCTGATGTTGTGCCAGCGAGAAACACTCCTTCGATACTACTTAACGAAGGCGTATAGAACAAGTCCTTTTGATAAGCAAAATTATAGATGTCCTTTTTCCATTCACCTTCTGGGAATAGACATGCCGGCTCTTGATGAGCTAAAGCACCAACAGAAAGAACAACTAAATCGTGTTCAACCTCTTTAAGTTTTCCTGTATTTATGTCCTCGTATCTTAGGATTAAGTTACCCTCTTCATTTTCGGTAATCTTGCCAATTTTCCCTTTTACAAAGTTAACACCCATTCCTTTGGCTTGTTCATAAAACTCTTCAAATCCTTTTCCAAACGAACGAATATCGATATAATAAATTGTGACATCCGCCATTGGCAATGCCCCCATAAGCAATTGAGCTTGCTTAATGGAATACATGCAACAGATTTGAGAGCACATTGGATTTCCTACAGTTAAGTCTCTAGAGCCTGTGCATAAAACATACGCTAAACGATCAGGAGCTTTTCCATCACTTGGTCTTATCACATGATTATACGGACGAGTTGGAGCAAGTAATCTCTCCATTTCCATTGATGTAATCACATTTTTTGACTCAAAGCTTAAACGTGGGATTTTATTTGGATTAAATAGTTCAAAACCTGTTGCCATAACAACAGTTTTCGCAACTACTTCGTAATCTTCATCTTTTTGAGTAAAGTCGATACAGCTTGTAGGACAAGCCTTTTCGCAAGCACCACAAAGGGTACAACTATCGATATCTATCGATGCAATTCGAGGGCTGGCAATATTAAAAGGAATATATGCAGCTTTTCGACCGACCATACCATACTGATACTGATCAGGGACAACCACAGGGCAAGCATCTTCGCAAAGTTGACAACCTGTACAATTACTTTCCTCTACATAACGTGCTTTTTTTGTCACATTAATTTTAAAGTAATTTTTGTCCTGTTTATTAATATTTTTAACTTCTGAATAAGTAAAAATCGTAACATTCGGGTGACGTGCTACTTCCGACAACTTAGGAGTAGTAATACAAGCTCCACAATCAAGAGTTGGAAACACTTTACTAAGCAGAATCATTTTCCCACCAAGTGTTAGATCTTTTTCAATCAGTAAAACTTTAAGATTGTTATTACCAATATTAATTGCTGCTTCGACTCCGGCGATACCACCACCAACGACAACAGCATCATAAAATAGTTTTTCTTTTGCAGTATGCATTTTATTTATTTTTTAACAATATTTCATTAAAACTTTTCATCTGCTTAACAAACGATTCTGAGCAAACAGAGCAAATCGCTGCCATTTTTAATTTGGATGGTTCTATGCCATTATCTTTCATAATTTGATGAGTTCTACTAACAACAGCAGCAGTTTTTTCGGTACAAGATTCACCGTAAGGGCAATCGCTACCATCTGCGGCAATAAACACTCCATCAAACCCTTTTTCGAAGGCTCTCAGAATCCATCTAGATTTTATCATACTCGAACAAGGCAGTGCAATTGTATAAACCTTGGGCGGATAATGTAATTTCAGGAGTCCTGCCATATCTATGGCAGGATCCGAAATTTTGTCTGTTGATAAAACCAGTATTTTTGCACTTTCTTTTTGAAACGATGCCATTTTTATTACTGTTTCTTTAGGTAAATTTTAAAATAACCACTTTCTTCAACTGTACCCAAGTACTCATGTCCTTGTTTTTTACACCATTTTGGGATATCAACTTTAGTTCCTTCGTCAGCAGATAACACTTCCATTACCTGACCTTCGTTAATTGTTCCAATTGCTTTTTTAGCTTCCAATAGTGGACCAGGACATGCAGTTCCACGTGCGTCAACAGATTTGTCGATTGCTAATGCATTTAATTCTTCGTTTGTCATAATTTAAAATTTAATAATTATTACTATTTTATATGTTTACATGTAATTCTGCCTCTTTGGCTGCGTCAAGATACTGCCCAATACCGCAAAAACCTGTTACAAGGTGATTAAAATCTTCCATTTTAACACCACCCCAGATCTTACCTGCAAGGCTACAGATATAAACCTTCACATCAGTAAATTCAGCAGCTTGCTCAAAAAACTCTACCCAAGTAGGCACACTATTATCTTTTAAGGTTTTAAAGAATTCTTCCTTAATGTGCGGATAGTCGGCACAAGAATCTTGCAATTCTTCATTTCCTTTCATAAAAGCTCTTGCAGCAGTTAAAAGAACATAAACTTCGATTTCCATATCGTCTGCAGCCGCTCCACTCATCATAACACCTGCTCCGGTGAGTTTATCTATGCTACCAGATGATAGCCCAATAACAAATTTTCCCATAATTCTATTTTTTGAAATTATTATTTATCCTCCGCAACCACCAGCTGGTTTAGCGGCAGTTTTGGTTTGCGACCCACCTCTTTGAGGATGATGCTCAACTAGTTTTGGGTACTTTACTTGCCAATTATCAAATCCCGATTCAAGCACATATACACTTGAATATTTAAGATAAGGCAAAATAGATGCAGCTAAGGCCGAACGCTCACCATTGTCACAATAGATGTAAATATCCTGACGTTTTTTAGGAGCTTCGTTAGAAATTTTAAACTCGATTAATCCACGAGGAATATTAATTGCTCCTTTAATACAAGAAGTATCAAACTCGTTAGATTCGCGACAATCGATAAGATAGAATTGTGCATCTTCTGATTCAATGGCAGCTTTGAGTTCATCAGGACTAATAATCTGCACTTGAGATTTAGCATCTTTAACCATTTCCTCAACAGTATCATAGCTCTTAGTCTCTATTCCACCGCATCCGACAAGAAATAAAACTAATAAACCTGTAAGTATTGATAAAACTGTTCTTTTCATTTTTTTTATGTTTAAATTATTTTGACCAATCCAAATAAGCACCATCGTAAACTTTAACATTTGGATAGTTTAATAATGATGTAAGGACGAAATAAGTTAATCCGGCAGTTGTACTTGTTTTGCAATAAAGGATAACTTCTTTGTCCTTTGTAACTCCGGCATTTGTAAACAAAGTTGTTAAAGCTGCAACAGATTTTAGCTTTGTTCCACTAAGCATGCTTTCGTGTGGGATATTAACAGCATTTCCAATATGTCCGGCATCGTAATCTTTTTTCTCACGAGAATCTACCAAAACAGTTCCGCTAGCGCTAACTTTTGTTTTAACATAAGCTTTGTTAACATTGATTTTTGAGTTAACAGCTGGAGTAAATGTAGCTGCTTTAAGCGTTTTTGGAGTTTTAGTAATAGGCTTACGAGCATCGAACCAGCCTTGCATTTGTCCATCCATCATGCTAACATCTGTACATCCCATATGCTTTAGTATCCAATACATCCTACCGGCATTAACACCAGTTTTGCAATAAACAACAATTTTGCTTGTACGTGTAATACCTTTTTGTCCTAAAACAGTTGCCAATTGAGAACTACTTTTTAGCGTTCCCTCAACCGGAGTAGTAGTGCACAAATCGGTTACGGGGATATTGATAGCACCGTCAACATGAGTTTTTAGATAATCAGCAGAAGGACGAGCATCGATAACGATAACTTCGGGCTGTTTAATAATTTTTGCTACCTGATCAACGGTAACTAACTGTGCACTAAGATTTAATGCAATGATCGAAACGAATAAAACATTTAATAATTTTTTCATAATACAATTTTTTAGTGTTAAAATTTAGCCTGTAACTGAACCATTATCATATCGTTAGATACAGGATTTGATTCCTGAACATTCACATAATTTATCTGTAGTCTGGAGTAATCGTTGACATAATAATTAATTCCAAAAGTCAGATAATTTACGGTAGCATTTGAAACACTATGGTCTGAATTCCACATATCAAATTTAGCAACAGGTTCGACTTTCCATGGCGTTAGATATGCTGCCATAACCATCAAACCGCTTTTTGTGTAGGTTCCCGGCTGTTTGGTATCAAACCCAACAATACCACCACAGCCGCCGTAGATAGGAATACGAGAAGTGCTAAACAACTCATCTTGCCCTTGAATATACTCAACTTGTAAAAGCATATCATTATGCTTAAACTGTAATTCTCCGGCATAGCGCAATATTTCGTTAAGCGGTTGAGCCAAATCGGTAGGATTTATCTTACCATATTTAAAACTTCCACCTACACTTAAGTACTCCAAAGGCTTAACAACAAGGCGTCCAATAATATTTTTATTGTTATTATCGTCCTCTACATTCATGCCCGAACCATTCATAAAACCAATGCTATATTTAAGCAAAGTTTCATCATTACCACCACTAATGAGAACACCAAGATCTCTTTGAGGACCAGCCAATTGAGAAGTAACCTCAGCTCGATTAACGGTGTATAAGCCGGAACATGAAGTGTTTTGTTCCAAACCAAATGGAGATTTAAACTGTCCTAAACTAATCTTTGCCCATTTCCCGAAACGTGTATATGTAACATAAGCATCAAGCAAATGAGGTATTTTAGCCTGTGACTTAAACGAACTCGCTTCTATAAAAAAGTAATACTCGATATCGTAAGGTATTTCGCCCAACACACCAATACGCGCTCTGTTAAAAGTAAAATTATTAACATCCAAGCTACTGCCATCGGCAGCATTGCCATTGAGTGAATAATTAAACTGAGGTTGAATAAACCCGTGTACACCAACAAGATCTCCACCTCCCCCCATACAGCCTTGAGCAAGGCTGTATGTAGAGATGGCAGAAAAAACAATCGCTAATATTAATAATCTTTTCATATTAAATCGCTATAAATTATTCAGTAACATAAGGATAATCGCCTGAAGCAGACCATTTATTAACCTGCAACTGGTCATAAATCATTGAGTTAGCACCAAACTTTAAGCTTTTTGCATCAAATCCCAAAACTGTAAGATAAGCTGTTACGAGCGAAGAAGTTTGACCAGTCCAGCAATAGGTAACAACAGTGGATGCAGCATCAAGATTTTTAAACCCGTCAGCTTCAAGACTAAGGTTTTCTTTAATTCTATATGCTCCAGAAATGTGTCCATACGTAGTTACATCAGCATCTGCCCAATAATTATTAATGAAATAACTTGTAGGACTTGCTAAAACATCAGATGCATTGATTCCTTTAAAACCTTCTGTCAACATATACTCAACTCTCTCTTCTAGAATCTCTACGCCAGTTGTTGCTGTAGCATCCCAGTCTGGCAAACTAAATGTTACCGGAGCTTGAATAGTGTTTGTTAATGACCAATTTGCATTACCCGATGCCTGATTTGATGTGTTAGCAGTCCAACTATCAAAATCAGCATTCCAAGAGCTCATACCAAATTTTAGCACTTTACAGTCAGAGTATCCGCTTAAACGCAAAGCGACATGAGCATGTGCAGCAGTTTGTCCTGTATAACAAACAATCAGAATTGGTTTTCCTCCGGAGTTTTGCGCTGTTGTCAACACATTTGCAAGAGTAGTATTTACTGCTCCTTCGATATGACCAAGATTATAATCATCGGCAGCACGTAAATCAATAATGTAATAAGTTGCTATTCCATTCGTATTAACAGCCTCAGCCGAAACAATCCAATCGGTTGCAACATCTGTTAAATCCATATCATGAGCAACTAGATAATCAGTTAATTCTTTATAATAATCAACTTCAGGCGTTGGTTCTGGATCTTTCTTACATCCTGATAAAACAATAGTAAAAGATGCCAATAACACCAACATCAACTTAAATAAATCTGCTTTTTTCATAATTTTTCTTTTTAAATTTATAAATATACCTGCACTATTTTTTTTTAACCACCACAACCACCTGATCCGGTTTTAGGTTTTGCATTTGGATCTTGATTTGGATTAAAAGCATCGTATCCACCTTTTAGATTCTTAACATTTTTGAATCCAAGTTGCAACAAGGTATTAACAGCCAATATTCCTCTCATCCCACTTTTGCAATAGATAACAATCTCAGATTCCACCTTATCTGGAGGGTACATATATTGCTCCATCCAGAAGTCTTCGTTTAAAATATTAAACTCCAAAATTCCTCGAGGGATATGAACTGATCCAGGAATATTTGCAGTCCAAAACTCACTTTCTTGACGCACATCAATTAACACGAAATCTTCTCCTGCTTCTATTTTTTTGTTAAGGTCTTCGACAGAAATTTGCTCAACATTTTTGCTAATATCAACCGCTAATTCAGCACCATCTTCGTAAATTCCGGTGCAAGAGAAAGCCATGATCAATATTGCAAAAGCCAATAAATATTTAATAATATTACTCATAGTTTTAATTTTTAAAATGCACTAAATTTTCCGGTTTTCTCGTTCCATTTTACAAAGACGTACCACACCAATATTATTAAAATAACGATGAGAAAAGCACCACCATATCCTACATAATCGGGGAGAAAGCTTTTAAACTTCATTGATTGTGGTAATATTGAGTCGAATGCCGGCACAATAAACAGTTTTGAAATTGGTGAAACAAGTAGGAATCCAATTGCTGACATCCAGAGTTTTATTTGTCCTTCGCCAACTCTCCATAGTGTACCAACAGCACAACCTCCGGCTATAGTCATTCCAAGTCCAAATATGAGTCCTCCCACAGCACCTTTAACCCAAAAATGAGGAAATATCCAAGTCATTTCTCTCGCTCTTAGTCCAACTTCACCTGCTCCTATTCCAAACATTTTTATTGCAGTAAAACCAACAAGGCTAACAAGTAATCCGGCCATTACACCAACAGCTCCATGCGACTCGCCACTCATAAATGGATCGCGAAAAGCCTTAACGATGCAAAATCTGGATCTTTGAGAAATAAGCCCCATAAGTCCGCCGATAATAATAAACCACGCCATCGTTAGATTAGTTCCGGAGTATATATATGCCATAATACCAACAGAAATTACAACTATAACCCCAAGTACTATTTGCCATTTACTTTTCTCGGGTTTTGCAGCTAAAAAAGTATAACTTTTGCCTGAGCTCCATTTAGGAAATTTTTCCATTTCCCAAATTAAATACTTAAGAGCAATAATAACACCTATAAATAATCCCACAGTAAAAACGATAGCTCCTCCTGACAATGCAGGGACTCCGCTAAAAAAGGAGCCAATAGTACATCCGATACCAACAGTAGCACCAATTGCCATTAATGCTCCACCTAATAAACCTTTTATTAATTCCCCTTTTGGAGGTATCCTCAAGGCAAATTCCTTTGAGAACAATGCACCGGCAAATGATCCGATAACAATAAGAAGACAAAGCATACCGTAAAGGTTCATATTTACAGGTACAACTTCGGTTAGATTAAACAATCCAATTGAAGAAAAGAAATTCTCTCCCCAATTATTTATTCCACCACTAGCACCCCATGGGCTTTTGATAGCAAATAAGAGGATGTTTAAAGTTCCAAGAACTATACCCCCTACCCATACAGGCCAATGCTTACCAAAAAAAGTGCGAAATAACTGGACTAATACATTATTGTCTTTAGAAGAATTAGACATAATTAATATCTCCTATGCTTTTTTAATTAACATTCGTGTAACTCCACCATCTAAATCGACAGATTCAAGCAACTCATTACCTGTTTTTGCACACCAGTTAGGCATATCTGATTTTGTTCCAGGATCTGTTCCTAACATTTCTAAAACGTCACCTGAGTTTAAACCTTTCATCGCTTTTGCTAATTTCATCATTGGCATTGGGCAACTTAAGCCTTTACAATCTAATGTTTCTTTAATTTCCATATCATTTTATTTTTTAAAGTTTGACATATGCAAATATTGTTAATAAAATAACATTGAATTAAAAAACAGTCATGCACTATTTCATCAAATCATGCCTAGCGAAACAATATTTAATATGATTTGCATCATACTATTAGCCAATACAGAATCATTTGAATTATTTTTTCAAATCATAAAACACTCTAAGACAAACCACTTAACCGCTGATTATCAAATACTTAACAAGTGTGTGCCAAAAATAAACAAAAGCAAAAAAAAACTGTTATTAAAATTGAGTCTAATTAAACAGATTATTTTTCCAATTAAGATTAGGCATTTTTTAAAATAATTATTAAATTTAACAAAAATTTAAAAATGAAAAAAGACCGCCCCGTTCCTAATAGTTGCACCTTAAGTTACGAAGTTGCCAATTGCTTCAACAAGCTTAAAGATGAGGAATTACATCTTTTGGAGAACAATCGAGTTGAAGTTTCTTATAAAAAAGGAGAAACTTTGTGTAAGCAAGGAACTTATGCATCGCACATAATGTATATATGCACAGGACTTGTTAAAATTTACATGGAAAATGACAATAGTAGTTTAACTCTAAAAATATTACCTGCCGGAAATATGATTGGATTAACTTCACTATTAGATGGCGGTAATATTTTCCAATATTCTGCTTATGCTTATCAGGACTCTAAGATTAGACTTATAGATTTAAATATTTTTAAGCAACTTATCTTACAAAACCCACAATTTGCTAAAGAAGTAATAAATTTACTTTGTGAGAATTCAATACAGACCTATACTCGTTTTTTTGCTTTTACACAAAAACAGTCTTATGGCAGAGTTGCAGACACACTACTATGTCTTGCATGCAATATCTTTAAAAACGAAGAATTTGATTTGCAATTAACCCGTAAAGAATTAGGAGAACTAACAGGAATGACTCCTGAAAGTGTAATTCGAATCTTATCCAAATTCAACCAAGATGGTATAATCGAGATTGACGGGAAAATGATTAGGATTAAAAACAGTCACAAGCTTCAACAAATCAGTGAAAGAGGTTGATTACTCATTCTGATAAATAAAGAATACTTAATAATATCAACATTTAGATTAGTTTGAAAAAAAAACTTACAATAGTTTTACTACTATTATTTGGATTAACAATTTCGAGGCTTTATAGCCAAGAATCGAATTCTGTACCACAAGGGAGAAATTCTGTTTACGGCGATTTCTTAGTGCTTTTTTTCATTAATAATTTTCAAGTTAATTATGAAAGATGTATAGTTAAAGACGACAAATCCTACACTTCGATTCGTGTTGGAGTTGGATCGTGGACAGAATGGGAATATAATGGATTAGCCATTCCAATTGACATCCATTTTGTTTTATTTAAGACACCGATACACCCTGAAATAAGCATTGGAATGATTTCATTCTACGATATTAATGGAGGTGGTTTCTCGAAACCAGACTTACTCCTAGGTGGAGGAATTCGCTATCAGAGATTTGATAAAGGAGGTTTTATAAGATTTAAGTACGAGTATTGCAATTATTTCCCCTTTATGCCGGGCTTTAGTATAGGCTACAACTTTTAACTTATTTCAAGTCTAAAGTAATGAATTCTTTTACTAAAACTCCATAATCCAAATGCCACAACAGCTCCTACAACAGCTCCTACCAAAATATCGCTAGGATAATGAACGCCGAGATACATTCGAGAATAAGACACTAAAATTGCCCATGCTATTAATATATAGGTATAATATTTATTCCGAACAAACAATAATGTTATCAGTGCTAATCCAAAACTATTTGCAGCATGACCTGAAAAAAAGCCATATTGTCCTCCTTTATAATCATTAACAACATGTATTTTCTCAGATATTTCGAGGTTATGTGTAGGTCGATAGCGCTTTACACTTTCTTTAGTAAGATGTGATGCCTGGTCGGTAATAGCAAAACAGATTATGGCAGCTAAAAGTGGAATCCAAAATTTACCACGATATTTCCGTACAATTAAAACAACAAATAAAATAACTATCGGTAGCCAAGACCATTTTGATGAGATAAAAAACATTATTTGATCTAATCCCGGGGCATTTAGTCCATTAAAAAACAGCAATAACAAATGGTCAATATTTTCAAGAAAATCTTTCACTAGATAATATTTTTCCAAATCAAATCTTTGAGTTTATCAATATTTTTGTTTGTAACCGAAGAAATAAAAACCGTTTCAATACCACTTGGTAATTCAGGTTGCAATAGCTGTTCGAGTTCATTATCGATTAAATCAGATTTTGTAATTGCAAGAATTCTGTTTTTATCCAACAATTCGGGATTATATTTTTGCAATTCGTTCAATAAAATCTCAAACTCTTTCTTAATATTTTTCGTATCAGCCGGTATCATAAAAAGGAGAATAGAGTTTCTTTCTATGTGTCTTAGGAATCGATGACCAAGCCCTCGTCCTTCGGCAGCTCCTTCGATGATTCCTGGAATATCTGCCATGACAAATGATTTATCATCTCGATAGCTCACAATGCCAAGATTTGGCACTAAAGTGGTAAACGGGTAATCTGCAATTTCGGGTTTTGCTGCAGAAACTACTGACAAGAGAGTAGATTTTCCGGCATTTGGGAATCCTACCAATCCGACATCTGCTAAGATTTTTAATTCCAAGATAACACTAGCTTCAATTCCTTCTATTCCGGGCTGAGAATATCGTGGGGCTCTATTAGTAGAAGTTTTAAATTCGGTATTTCCTAGTCCGCCTTTACCACCTTCAAACAAAACGACTTCCTGATCATTTTCGGTAATCTCGCAAAGAATATTCCCAGTTTCGGGGTCTTTGGCAACTGTTCCCAAAGGAACTTCAATTATTTGATCTTTCCCATCTGATCCAGTTTTTAATGCACCGCTGCCACCTTGACCATTTTCGGCAAAGATATGGCGCTTAAATCTAAGATGTAACAATGTCCAAAGGTTAGAGTTTGCTTTTAAGATAATATGTCCACCTCGTCCACCATTACCTCCATCGGGTCCACCAAACTCAGCGAATTTTTCCTTACGAAAGTGAGATGAGCCTGCACCTCCACTGCCCGAACGACAGAATATTTTCACATAATCAACAAAATTTGATGTAGCCATATTATTATACTTCTATATATTTTTTCGCAACCGTTTTAATCGATTCAAAAACATGATTTACACTTCCATGTCCATTAATAATTTCGCATTGATTTTTTGAAAGGTAATAATCTGTAACAGGTTTTGTTTGTTCCTGATAAAGCCTCAATCTATGTTCTATTATTTCGATATTTGAATCGTCTGGTCTATTACTATGTCTATTTCTATTTAACAATCTCTGTTTTAATTCATTTTCCTCAACATCTATTGAGATACAAATATTTCGGCGAATATTAATTTGCTTTATCAGCTTATCAAACTCTACGCATTGCAATTTAGTTCTCGGAAATCCGTCAAGAACCATTCCCTTTATATGCCTATTTTCTTTAATAAAATTATTAATAATCTTACATGCGACATCATCAGGAACAAAATTGCCATCATCTATTTTTGCTTTTGCCAATTGACCTAACGCTGAGCCAGCTTCGATTTCTCGTCTTAAAATATCCCCTGTTGAGATATGTTCAAATCCGAGATACTTAGCCAAAAGCCCTGCTTGAGTTCCCTTGCCTGATCCAGGGGGTCCAGAAATAACAACAGTTTGCATCGCCCGATATTTTTTACAAAGCTAATAAATTCCAGTTAATCAGCAAGGTGTTTACCAAGCAGTTACTGATTAAGAAAAATAAAAAAAGCGGCAAAAAGCCGCTTAAAATTATTATGAAAAAGAATTATTTTACAATAGTTTTGAAAGTATCATTTTCAAAATACTTATAGAATTCCATATCTTTAGCAGCAAGTTCTTTTAAAGAAGCATCTTTAGTACAAGCAGTTCTAAGATTATTGAAAAGAACATCAGTATCTCCTTTGCGTGCACCAGCGATAGCTTTGATATAGAAATTATATGCATCGTCTTTATCAGCACCACAATCAGCAGCTTTAATAGCACCGTCGAAGTCACCGCTCAAGATTTTAGCAAGGCCTGCATTAAAACAACATCCTTCACCATAGAAGTTAGCAGCTTTATCATACTCACCAGCTTTAATAGCAATTGCACCTTGTCCAGCGCTAGCTTCAGGAACACCAGTAGCAGATTGATAGTTTGTTAAAGCAGTTTCTAAATCACCTTCAGCAAGAGCAACGTTACCTAAGTTATTAAAAACTGTAGCGTTAGCTTCTAAGCTTTTAGCTTTTTCGATAGAAGTTTTAGCACCAGCGATGTTTCCTTCTTTATATTGGATACAAGCTAAGTTGTTGAAACCTCTCCACTCTTTTGGGAATAACTCAGTAGTTTTAGTATATACTGCCAATTTTTTTGCATTATCGTCAGATAATTTACCTAAATAAAGTAATTCTTCAACAGTAAGTTTTTCAGGATCTGCATTAAATAAAGAATCAATTTCTGCATCAGTGTTACCAATTAACATGATATTAACAACAACTTCGGAACGACGTAACATTGGGTGGATAAGTTTTTCAAGCTCTTCAAAAGTTGCAGTCATGTTACGAATTTCTTCTTCACGTTTAACAGGATCAGTATTCATGTTAACAACGCGAATAATCATATCTTTATCAGCAAGGTCTGATTCTGAAACAGCTTTTTTGAAACCGTCCCAATCTTCTTCAGTAACTAAATATTTAAAGAAATCGTCTTTTTTAAAGTCTTCGATTTTTTTGAATTCAGTTTTTACGAAGTTATCGATAGTTTTTGAACGATCGCCAGCAACTTTAGTATTCATTTCGATTGTTCCTTCGGGAGAAGCATAAGAAATAAGTTCTACGCCTGTAAACTCTTTTCTTGCATCTTCATTAACTTCAGCAACAAAATCTTTTAGAGCAACAATTTCGTCTCTTTTTCTTTCAGTAAATTTAAGTTCTGCACGGTTTTTATCGTAATTAACAAGACCCATTTTTGAATCTGGAATATCTTTTACAAATTTGTCATTAGCAGCGCTTGTTTTTCCAACCATTTTAACTAAGTCTGGAGTAGCAATAATACCTTCAGCAATAACTTCAGGAGCAAACTCTTCAGTTTTTTTGCCTTTTGTAGCAGTGATTCTCAATTCCAAAGTTGATCTTCTCATTTCTGGCTGATAATCAAACTTGTCAGTATAACTGAAAGAACCTCCGGTTTTATACTCAATTACGTTTGCATTACCATCAATTTTTTCACCCTGAACATAAACAGGTGTTAAAGCTTTTTCACCACCTTCATAAACAAGAGTTGGAGTAATTGTAGCAGTAACTTTTTTGTTAAAATATTTTTCAGGGAAATTACCTTTGATACTTACAGCAACTTCGCCGCCATGCATCTCAAGAACTTCAGGATTTACTGAATAATTGATATCTTCAGCATTTTCAATCATTTTCTTCAATCCATTACAGTTAGTTAGCGAAAACATCGCTGCAATAGCAAGAACAAAAATTAAGGTCTTTTTCATAATTTATTCATTTTATTATTTAACATTTTTTTCTTTACACGCTTAAAAATACGATTATGCAAAAATAATAATGATTTTGATAAAAAAAAATACAATTTGATACTTTTTATAAATTAAAACACAATTCTGTTAATACCTTTGTCATAATCTTCATGAAATATTGTATTTACAAGCATTCTATAATCTTCATCATTGTTAACAAAATCTACATTATTGGTATCAATTATCAATATTTTGAGGTCTTTTTGCTGCTTAAAAAAAGTAAAATATCCATTTTCTATGCTTTTAAGATACTCAAAAGAGATATTTTGCTCATATTCTCGACCTCTGAGCTTAATATTACTAATTAAATTATCGACTGATTTATGCAAATAAACATACAAATCGGGTTTTGGCAGTGAACTATATATAATATCGAACAATTGTCTGTATAAACGGTATTCGTCTTGTTGCAATGTTGATGATGAAAAAATAAGAGATTTCATAAAAAAATAGTCGGCAATAACCAGCTCACTAAACAAGTCAAAATTATCAAGATTCTTCTTTAACTGATTATATCTATCAGCTAGAAAGGATAGTTCCAATGGGAAAGAATATCTATCGGGGTTTTTATAAAATTTTGGCAAAAAAGGGTTGTCGGCAAACTGCTCCAATATTAACTTCGCATTGCGTTTCTGAGCAATTTTATTACACAACGAAGTTTTACCAGCTCCAATATTTCCTTCTATGACCAAATATCGTAATTGCATAGTCCAAAATAAATAAAATTAAATTTAACAGATAAAACTTTTTTTAAAAAGATATTAACCGAGTAAAAAAGAAAAAGATAATATGTTTGAATTGAGGTTAATCCATGGCCACGAATGCACGGATAAAAAGAGGATGCCACGAATGCACGGATAAAAAACAATGCCACGGATGCACGGATAAGGGATTATTAGTGTATTAGTGGCGAAAAAATAATGCCACGGATGGTTCTCGACAGGCTTACGAACTGATAACGAACCACCTGTTTTGTGCAATGGGTCACCCACTTTTATATTTTCATTTTAAGTAACTGAGTTTGCCTTTGTGTAGGATTAATGACTTTAGTTTTGACAATCTTAGATTTGGGTAAGATATATCTTAATTGGCGAATTTCCTTAATTTCATTTATTGCTTTCTCTGGAGATAGATTGATTTTGTTTAAATTTAAAATTCTTTCAAGTTCTTTATACACAGAATATGCAGCAAAACAGATGCAGATGTGGGCCTCAACTCTGTTCCTTAACCGATGGTAAATGGGTCTTATTCTTAAATCGGTTTTAGATATGCGAAAAGCCTTTTCGATGTTCCATAGTTGGCTGTAATTTTCCATAACCTTTTCTCTGGAAAGTTGCGTATTAGTAACATAAGACTTTAAACCATCCCAAATTTTATCGGCATGGTATTTTTCATAATCAATATCAATGCTTACTTCCCCATTTAATTTTAAGTATTTGTTATAACCACGGTTGTTAATGTGTTCTTTTTTAAGTTTGCCACTGATTACTTTTTTTTCTAAGCGTTTTAATCCTTTTTCTCGGTTCTTATTATCAACATAAGCTCGTTTTGGCGAAAAACTAACAATTAATCGCCCATTTTTTGTTATTAGTTCCTTTGGTTTACCTTCTTCAATATTGAGATCAATAACTTTTGCTTTAACTTCTTCAGTTTCATTTTTAAGCCTCCCGCCAAGTATGTATTCATAACCTTTCGCACTCAAATCCTCAATGTTTTTCTTCGACAGCAATGCTGCATCTGCGACAACAATTGGTCTGTCTATATCAAATTTATTCTGGAAAGCTTCAAGTATTGGAATTAGTGTTTTGGTTTCAGAAGTATTTCCTTCAAATATTTGATAACCGATTGGATAACCATGTCCGCTGACTAATAACCCAATCATTATTTGAGGTTGTTGATGTTTTCCGTCCTTATTAAAGCCTGGAATGCGATAATCATCTTCTTCCGATGCTTCAAAATACAAAGTAGTCATATCATAAAAGACAACCCCTATTTTGCCACCTAGAAGAGATTTTGAATAATCAAAAGATATTTGTTCTATTGTTGGCTTCAAGTTGGCATTTAAATCGTCTAAAAATCGATAAATAGAGTAAACACTAACATCAATATTCATGTGTTGCCGAAAATAATCTACAGTCTTCAATTTACTACCTGGATATACTAGACGACATAAGACAAGATTCTTAAAATAATTGGGGCACCCATCTCTTGGAAAACCTATTTTATCATAAATATTACCTAAAATTAAATCCGTGCCAACGATTTGAATGTGGTCATTTGAAATACTATTAACGAAGTTTTCCACAACTAAATCATCATGCTCAACGAACAAAGATTGCATTCCACGAAGCCTTTCAATCTCAGTTTTAGCAAGCATTGTAAGCAAATGTTCTTCCCTGGCAGTTTTTGCACAACCAATTGTTTTTATTAATCGATTCTTCCTTCCTTCTTTTATAAGAACCTGAATACTAATACTCCCACTTTTATTTCTCTTTTTGCGCAAAAACATGCACAAAAATAACGCGGGTCACCCATATTTCCAAATTATTTATCGTAAGTGCCTGACAATCAGATATGGTCATTCTGAGCGTCTACGTCGCGCACAAAACAGGA
>JAFGVU010000217.1 GCA_016937855.1 Bacteroidales bacterium
GTTGATAATCCAAATCCATTAACATGCGAAGGAACAAGAACTTATACATACGAATATCTTGACTGTTCTGGAAATGCAACTAACTGGACATTTGTTTACACAATTGATATGAGTACATCACCAGTTGTTCCTGCCGATGGTTCATCTACTGTTGACTGTGTAATTGATGTTATCGCTCCAACAACGCCAATTTTATCTGATGTTTGTGGTAACAATATTTCACCAGTTCTTGAATCTGTAGTTGACAGCCCGGATCCTCTAATTTGTGCTGGAACACGTACTTATAACTACTCATACACAGATTGTTCAGGTAATATTGAATATTGGTCATACATTTATACCATCAGTGATCCAATAATAACTGTATCATGTCCACCTGACCAAAGCTTTAATGCAACGCCAGGCGACAATTATACAATTCCGGAATTAGTTGCAACTGATAACTGTAGTGGAGGTTTTTCTGTTGACTGGATAATTACAGGTGCAACAAATAGAACTGGTAGCGGCACAGATGCTAGTGGTTTCTTTGCTGTTGGTGTTTCAACAATCAACTGGGAGATAACTGATGCATGTGGAAATACACATACTTGTTCAACAATTGTTGAGATTTTGATGCCTTTGGTAGAATGTCCAGACCCAATCTTTGTTTGCTATGATGCTGGCTTACAGCTATTATCAGGAACAGGAGAAGATCCTGAAGGTGGTGTGTTTACTGGTAACGGCGTTGTGAATAACGCAGGATTATATTACTTTGATCCAGCAAACATTACTTCTGGAGTTGGTACTCATACTATAACTTATACTTGGACCAATCCGAGCGGTTATGAAGGTTCTTGCTCTTTTGAAGCAACTGTATTCAGCTTGCCAACATTCTCTGCAAATGTCGCACAACACCCACTTTGTTATGGAGAAGCTAGTGGAGAAATTGATATTTCTATCACAGGAGGCTTCCCAACATACAATATTGATTGGGGAACAGGCAATATGAATTCTGGAACTAACTCAACGACATTAACAAATTTAAATGATGGCATTTATAACATAGTGGTTACTGACATAAATGGTTGTTCTGCGGAAAACACAGTTGAACTAAATGAACCAAACTTGTTAGAGCTGGACTTTGTTGTTGGGGAAATCCTCTGCAACGGGCAAACTACTGATGTTACAATTTCCGCTACAGGAGGAACACCAAGCTACACAGGAACGGGAACATTTACAGTTTCAGCTGGTGATTACAACTATATTGTAACTGATAATAACGGATGTCAAACGGATATTGATGTAAGTGTAACACAACCTGAACCGCTAACATTAATTATAACTACGAATAGCATGGTTACTTGTAATGGATTATCAGATGGTAGTGCTACTGCAACTTGCATTGGTGGTGTCCCTGAATATGATTATCAGTGGAATGATCCTGATAATACAAATAGCCGATTTGCGAACAATTTACCTGCCGGAACATGGATTTGTGTGGTTACTGATGAAAACGCTTGTACTACTAGTAGTATCGTAAATATAACCGAACCTTCTGTTATCACGGCGACACTTTCTAAAACTGATGTCTCTTGTTATGGAGGTTCAGATGGAGTTGCTACTGTTAGTTCGGTTAGTGGAGGAACACCACCACATTTCTATGAGTGGAGTACAAATCAATACACACAAACTATTAATGGTTTAGTTGCTGCAAACTATCAGGTGACAATTACAGATGCACATAATTGTGAATATTATGACAATATTACTGTTAATCAGCCAATGGTATTGCAAGTTTACTTAACTTCACAACCTGCCCAATGTGGCGGAGCAGGTGGTTCTGCTTTTGCTTCAGTTGTTGGTGGAACAGGCCCTTATAACTTCGCTTGGTCAAATGGTCAGGGAGGAAACAATATCGCTAATGTTGATCCGGGAGATTATGTAGTAACTGTTATTGATTCTCATTTCTGTGAAACTACTCAAAACATATCTATTAATATCACAGGCAACATTCAGGCAACAATTAATCAAACCCATGCTGTTAGTTGTCCGGGTGACTGTGATGGTATTATCGAAGCTTCCTGTGCAAACGGAGTTGCTCCAATAGAATATAATTGGACCTCTGGTGAGACTTCGCCAATATTAACGAATCTATGCGCCGACACATATATTGTTATTGTTAGTGATGCGTGGGGTTGTACAGGATCGGCTAACACAACATTGACTGAACCTGAATCTATAATTCTTAATTCTTCTATAACCAACAATCTTTGTTTTGGAGATCAAGAAGGTTCAATCAGCATCAACGTTATTGGTGGTTTTGAACCTTACAGCTACTCATGGAATACCGCTGTTTCGGGAAGTACAATCTCAAACCTACCGGCAGGAGAGTATATTGTTACAGTTACAGATCTACATTCTTGTTCAACAACAGATACTTTAACAGTTACTCAGCCAGAACAGCTAATCCTAGAATATCTAGTAAACAATATTTCGTGCTATGGAGATATGGATGGTGCTGTTTCGATGAGTGCAACAGGAGGAACAATGCCATACCAATTTAGTTTCACTAATGGTGTACAACTCGTAAATGGATCTATGCACACGGGAATGCCTGCTGGCGAATATACACTGTTGGTTAATGACAATAATGAATGCCACGACGAAGCGAATATATGGATTCTAGAGCCAGCCGAGCTTACCGCATCATACACCTATCAAGATCCTTCTTGTATAGGAAATAACGATGGGTACATTGAAATTGCTGTGATGGGTGGTACAGAACCTTACTTGTTTGGATGGAATGAATATGTTATTGATATTCCAATTATTAGCGGGCTTACTCAAGGTGACTACGAAGTACAAGTAGTTGACTCAAATAATTGTGTTTACTTATTTAACACAATTATACTTACTGATATGGATGTTGATTGTATTAAAATTCCTAACGCCTTTACACCAAATGGTGATGGACCAAACGACACTTGGATAATTGAAAATATTGACTTATTCCCCGGAGCATACATGTATATTTACAATCGTTGGGGACAGGAGCTATGGGTTGGACGACCTGGTGATGAATGGAATGGTCAATATAATGGCAAGTTCGTTCCGGCTGGCACTTATTTATACATAATAAACCTATACGACGGTTCTAAGCCTTATACTGGAACTGTTACTGTTATTTATTAAAATAAATTAAACCTTTCATAAAAAGAAGCTGTTTTAATCGACAGCTTCTTTTGTTTTAGAAAAAGATCTTATGGGTATTAAATACGCACTTTTTTAAACACTACCTGAGATTTTCGTGTCGGTCTTTTGTGCAGGAGACTAAAATTAGTATTAAGGATGTAAATAGAAAATAACAGATATTTTTAACAGTATTTTTGCCATTCTGATTTTTTTTGAAAGTATCGAAACAAAATTACAAAAAAAGAGGCTGCAAAAGCAGCCTCTTAATGGTATTTATTCTTCAGATTTTTCTTCTTTTGGAGGTTTTGGCAGTAAAACTTTACGACTAAGTTTGATTTTATTAGTTTTTTCGTCTATACCAATAACTTTAACTTCTACTTCTTGTCCCTCTTTTAAAACTTCTTCAACTGTCTTGATTCTTTTCCAGTCGATTTCGGATATATGTAGTAATCCTTGGTGATTTGGTAATATTTCGACAAAAGCACCAAAAGTTGTAATTCCTTTAACTTTACCTTTATAAATTTGGTCTAGTTCAGGTAAACGGACAATATTATTTACTTTTTCTTTTGCAGCAAGCATATCGGTACCGTTATTCGCAGTAATTTCAATATATCCTTTGTCCTCTACTTCGGTAACAGCAATAACTGTGTTGGTTTTAGCTTGAATTTCCTGAATAATTTTTCCACCCGGACCTATAACTGCACCGATCATGTCTTTAGGAATGACAATGGTTTCTATTCTTGGAGCATATTCTTTATAAGATTGACGTGGTTCGGGAAGAGTTTCTAGCATTCTTGATAAGATATGTTCTCTACCTTGTTTCGCTTGTAATAAAGCTTCTTCGAGCACTTCGTAAGAAAGTCCGTCAACCTTAATGTCCATTTGAGTTGCTGTAATTCCGTTTGGAGTACCACAAACTTTAAAGTCCATGTCACCAAGATGGTCTTCATCACCAAGAATATCGCTTAAGATAGCATATTTTTTAGTTTTTGGGTCAGCAATTAATCCCATTGCAATTCCCGAAACCGGTTTTGAAATTGGAATACCAGCATCCATCATTGCAAGTGTTCCTGCACAAACAGTGGCCATTGACGAAGAACCATTTGATTCAAGAATGTCAGATACAACACGTACTGTATAAGGGAATTTTTCTCCTTTAGAGGGAAGTACTTTTGCAAGAGCTCTGTGAGCTAAATTTCCATGTCCTACTTCACGACGACCAACACCTCTGTATGCTCTTGCATCACCGGTTGAAAATGGAGGGAAATTGTAATGTAATAAGAATGGAGAATAGCCTTTAATCATTGCACCATCTATCATTTGTTCGTCCATTTTATTACCTAAGGTTACGGTGGTTAATGATTGAGTTTCGCCACGAGTAAAAATAGCAGAACCGTGTACAGCAGGTAAATAATCAACTTCACACCAAATAGGTCTGATTTCGTTGGTTTTTCTACCATCAAGTCTTACTCTTTCGTTTACAACCATTTGTCTAACTGCTTCTTTCTCAACATCGTGGTAGTATTTACCAACAAGTTTCTCTATTTCGGTACGTTGTTCTTCGTCATATTGTGATAGGAATCCTTCTTTTACTTCGCCAAATAAACGTTTACGTTCGTGTTTGTCGGCTGTTTGGGTCATTGCAGCAGCATAAGCTTTATCAAAAGTTTCGTCCCAAACTTTTTTCTTCAAATCTTCGTCATTAACTTCATGACAATATTCTTTAAATCCCTCTACACCAACTTGTTTGCGTAATTCGAGTTGTGCTTCACATTGAACTTTAATTGCATCGTGAGCAAATTTGATAGCTTCTAACATTTCTTGTTCCGAAACTTCGTTCATTTCTCCTTCGACCATCATTATATTGTCGATTGTTGCAGCAACAATAAGGTCGATATCAGCTCTTGCATTATCTTCGGCACCCGGATTGATTACAAATTTTCCATCAATTCTTGAAACTCTAACCTCTGAAATTGGTCCTCCAAATGGAATGTCGGTAACTGCAAGTGCAGCAGAGGCTGCTAATCCTGCAAGTGCGTCGGGCATATCATCGTGATCTGCCGACATTAGCATTACATTTACAAATGTTTCTGCGTGAAAATCATCAGGGAACAGTGGGCGCAAGGCTCTGTCAATTAATCTTGAGATTAATATCTCATAATCAGATGGTCGCGCTTCTCTTTTCATAAAACCTCCGGGAAAACGTCCCACAGATGCATACTTTTCTCTGTAATCTACTGACAATGGCATAAAATCAACATCGTCTTTTGCGTCGTCAGCAACTACTACGGTTGCTAATAGCATGGTTTTACCCATCTTCACCACTACCGATCCAGTTGCCTGTTTCGCTAGTTTTCCGGTGGAAATCTCAATTTCTCTGCCGTCATTCAATTTGACGACTTGTTTAAATTCTTTGTACATTTTTTATCTTATTAATTGTTTGTTATTCATTTAAAAAAAAAGCAAAACATTGCAGTCTTGCTTTTCTTTTTGTGTGTCTTAGCGACGAAGTCCTAATTCCTTAATTATCGCTCTATATCTTTCGATGTCGTTGGTTTTTAGATAATCCAACAAACTTCTTCTTTTACCTACCAACATGATCAATGCTCGCTGAGTACTAAAGTCTTTCTTGTTCTTCTTTAGATGCTCAGTTAAGTGACTGATACGGTAGGAAAATAATGCGATCTGAGATTCTGCAGAACCTGTGTCGTTATTAGACTTCCCGTGTTTTTCGAAGATTTCTTTCTTCTTTTCTGAATCTAAATAATTTTTCATCACTTGTAATTATAGTTATTTAATAAGGTTGCAAAAGTAATTCTTTATTTTAATATTACAAAATTAATTGTCAAACTCTTTGTCTGTACTGATTTATTAGAATCTTGGCAATATTTGTTATTCTTCTATTTTCTCTAAAACAACCTGAATAAATACCTGATATATAAAAATTAGATTTGAGAAAACTATAAATGCAGCTCCAATAATTTTAATGAGGTTGTATTCTGATTGTAATCCAGTTAGCTCTCCGTTTCCGGGTAATAATAGCCCAACAATAAGGTAGTAAATGCTGATGAGAATTGCTCCAAATCCTAAAATGATAGGTGCCGAGGAGCTAAATCGTGAAGTCTTATGTGACATTCGTATAAATGTAAATACCATCAACAAGGCTTCTAGTGAAAATATTATTGCAAAGATTGATGACTTTTCCAATAAATTAAATGACTCTTTGCAGGCCATGACGGCATTACCAATATTGTTTTGATATCCCTGAACTAAAATATCGTTGGTTTGGGCTCGCAATAGCGACTCAATCTGCTTGTCAAATATATTGGTTAATGCAAAAACCGATATGCCTAATAATAAACCAATACATGCAATAGTAATTGTATTTTTAAATTTTCTCAGTCTGTATAATGTTCTTGTCTTTTCCATCTAATCTAAAAAACTTAAAATTGCTATTTTGTACGACTGAAGGCCAAACCCGGTAATAATTCCTTTACAAACAGGTGCTATCAGGTTTTTGTTGCGGAATATTTCTCTTGCATATACATTTGATATATGAACTAAAACAACAGGGACAGATATTGCAGTAATTGCATCTCTGATGGCTACAGAAGTGTGTGTGTAAGCTCCGGCGTTTAGAATTATTCCGTCATAATTGTTGTCCGATTCGTGCAAAATATTAACAATTTCCGATTCCTTGTGGGTATGGATACTACTCAACTCAAAACCGGGGATTGAAGTCAAATTTTTATTGAAATATTCCTTGAAGCTAATATTTCCATAAAAATTAGGCTCTCTTTTGCCAATATTATTTAAATTTGGACCATTAATTATTAATAAACGCATGTTCTCTCTTTATTACGCAAATAATTCTACAAATATATAATAACTTATTACAAATTTGACTAAAAATTGGCAAAATATTATTAAAGAATTTGAAGTATATCTTAAATTAGAGCGTAGTATGTCGGTAAATACTTGTTTTGCTTATATTCAGGATTTAAGAAAATTTGTGAGTTTTTTAGAAATTAAGGAATTAGAGATTTTGCCAAATCAGGTAAAAGACCGAAACCTTATCGACTTTATAGAGTATGTTGCCGAAATAGGATTGTCCGACAAATCCCAATCAAGAATAATATCATCACTAAAATCATTTTATAAGTTTTTGCTTATCGAAGAATTGACCGATAAAGATCCTTCGGCATTGTTGGAAACACCCAGATTGAAAAGAAAAATTCCCGTTGTTCTTAGTGTGCTGGAAATTGAGAGTATTCTTAACTCAATTGATGTTAGCGATATGTTGGGTCATCGAAATCGCGCAATAATTGAAGTTTTATATGGTTGTGGACTTAGAGTTTCGGAACTAATTAATCTTAAAATCTCTAATATATTTTTTAACGAAGATTTTGTGCGTGTAATTGGCAAAGGCAATAAACAGCGATTGGTGCCTCTTGGAGGTGCCGCAAAAAAGGAGATTAATTATTATATGCAGGCTTTTCGCAACCATATCGAGCCACAAAAAGGACATGCCGATTTCTTGTTCTTAAATCGTCGTGGAAAACAGTTAACTCGGGTTATGATTTTCACAATTGTTAAAGATATTTGTAATCTTGTCGGGATTCAAAAAAACGTTTCACCTCATACTTTTAGACATTCTTTTGCAACTCATTTGATTGAGGGGGGCGCCGATTTAAGGGTTGTGCAAGAAATGCTTGGACATGAGTCAATAACTACAACTGAGATTTATACTCACATCGATAGAGAATATTTGCGCGAAGCAATTATTCAGTTTCATCCAAGATCGTAAAGCTTAAACCACAATATTCGTGCTCTTTGCTCAATACCTTATGCAATTTCTTATTTTTGATGAGTATAAACTGCCTGTCCCAATTCATCGAAGAGCCTCTGGCTCGGGACCGTTTATCTGATTAGCTGAATATTACCTTGATGCTCGTGACCAATTCCTTCAGTATCAGAGAATGTAGCATACCAATAATATATTCCATTTGGCATATATTTATCTCCAGCAACGCGTGAACCTTGAGTCCCATCCCAAGAACCTTTGCTACAACTAGTACAATCAGAATCGGAATCATATTCATCGGTGCTAAATACTAGCTCGCCCCAGCGATTGTAAATCAACATATTAAATGTATGATGATCAATTCCAACACCACAAAGTGTGAAACAATCATTTATGCCGTCTCCATTTGGCGAAAATGCTGTTGGAGCCCAAAGGGTATATTCAGATTTGATTAAAACTGTTCTTGTCGCTGTGTCACTGCATCCATATTCATTCTCGCTGACAAGCATTATCTCGTACTCACCAATATTATCATAATAATGCATTGGGTTTCTGAAATTAATTGTAGAATCTCCGTCACCATAATACCAGAAATAAAACAAAGCGTCTTCTGAATAATTGTTAAATTTAATATTTGGGTTTAGTATGCTGGCTATTTCAGGTTCTGCTCCAAAATTTGCATAAGGTTGCGGATAGATGTATATTACACTATCTTTTGTTATGCTATTTGTGCATCCAAACTCGTCTCTTACTGTTAGCTCAACTTCATAGTATCCAGACTCAGAATAGGCATGAATAGGATTTTTTATAAATGCAAAGATGTCATCGCCAAAATCCCAAACATATTCATAATTGTCTGCTGTGTCGAGAGATGAAAAATTAATTTTATGACCGGGACAACCCTCATTTGTGCCAATATTGAAATCTACAAATGGTTTGTCATGTACATAAATCATAATGGAGTCGGTAACTGCCGGTGTTTCACATAAATCTTCAACAGTAAATACAAGATTTATTGTCTCTTCGGGATAATATGTGTAAAGCGAACCAACTATATTGCCTTCGCTTGTTGTTATTTGATAAGGTCCTCCGTTTCCGCCACTAATATCCAGTTCAATTTGTGTACTTGAACCAAGGCAAACATTGTTTACACTATTAATAATATGATTTATACTGAGTGGTGGATGTACATTAACATCAACATGATAGCCATCTCTTGTACAACCATGATTGTCCGTAACAGTCAGATTATAAGTAGTAGTTGTCTCGGGACTGGCATAAAACAAGTGTTCATATTCTTCGCTGCCATCAGTACCCTGCCAATAAAAGTTATATGGAGGTGTACCACCTGCTGCTTGAGCTATTACTTGTGCTTCGCCACCAATACAAATTGTTGGATCGTAAAGTGGAAGAACTCTCAAGACTTGTGGAGATTCAATAACAGCGGTTCCGTAAATTCTACAATTATGATCATCAGAAACTGTTAAGTCATAAGAACCCGGAGGTGCAATAAGATGATTTGTGTAATTTGCATTTTCCCAAACATAATTGTATGGTGGCGTTCCTCCTGAAACAACTGCAATAGATTCTCCGGCATCACTGTCAGAGCATGGTGCATCTTCTGTCTCCAAAGTCATTTGCATTTGTGTAGGCTGATTGATGATAAACATTGTATCAGCAGTACATCCTATTTGGTCGGTTATTGTAAGTGTATATAAGCCTGCACATAAATCTTCAAGTTGTGGACCATTTGCTGCCCATGAGTAGTTGAATGGCTGTAAACCACCTGTAATGCCGATAGTTGCAGTTCCATCACAAGTTTGATAGCATCTGTTGTCTTCGGTTGTTAAACTAAGAAATATTTCCGGACTGACAATTATTTCGCTGGTTGCCAAATTGCTTAAACATCCGTTTGCATCTTCTACATAAACAGTATAAGTAATGTCTTCGTGTGGTGTTACTTGAAAAGTTTGAGGCCCTGAGGTAAATCCATTTCCATCTTCATTATCCCAAAAAACGGTATAAGGCAAAGTTCCTCCCATTGGTTGTGCGGCAATATTTACTATCTGGTGCTCACATATTGCAAAATCGCCAGAAGTAACTACCTGCAGCAGATTAGGTTGTGTAATATTAAATTGTTCAAAAACCGAACAGCCATTTGCATCATAAACAGTAACCTGATAGATTCCGGCCTCTATATCAGTATTGTTCATCATATTAAAACCATCACTCCATATTGCCTGATACGGTGGTGTTCCACCGGTAGCAGATATTTCTGCATTTCCGGTACTTGTTCCATAACATAATGCATGAGAATATGTAGTGTCATACTCTAAAAGAGTTGGTTGATTTATTGTGAATGTAGTTCCAAAAGTACAGCCGTTAGCATCTGTAACAGTAACTCCATAATCCCCAACACATAGATTGTCAATTTCGTTTGATGAAGATCCCCAACTGTAGTTATATGGAGCAACCCCACCTGTAACTGATATTGTGGCACTTCCTCCACAAGACTCGAAACAAGGATCGTCCTCAGTGGTGATGACACCATCTAATGCCGGAGGAACAATAATATCAATATCATAGTCAGCAGTCGCAATATTTTCGGTTACTGTAAGTGAAATATTATAAGTTCCACTGTTAGGAAAATCAAGAATGTAAGGACCTTCGCCGCTTCCGCTTATTACTGTTGCCGGACCAAAATCCCAGTCAAATGTTGCCATGCCATCAATAATGTTGCCGGTGAACGATACTGTGGTATAATCACCAAAACAAAGTATTTGTGTTGCAACAAAATCAGCAGTAGGCACATGATAAAAATATACATTTATATCATCAGAAGATACGCAGTTGGGCGCCAAACTGGTTTCAGTCCATGTAAAGTTGTAAGTTCCAAACTCATCAACAGAAACTGTTGTGTTAGAAGTATTGGTAGGGTTGATGGTTGCCGTTCCGGGACCACCAGTAAAAGTCCATTCTCCTGTATTGCCGGGAGCCATTCCTGCATTGAGATTAGTGATTAAAGCTGCCACGTCAATATCTGGCCCCAAATCTACAACAGGAGGTTCAATTACAACAACTGTTGTACTGAGAGTTATAGTGTCGCATGGATAAATGATATCGGCTGTATAAGTTGTGGTAGTCGTAGGGCTAACGATTATCTGATCAACATCGACATCGCCTGTGCTCCATTCAATACTAACATTGTCAGGATCGGGAGAGTTTATTGTTACTGTTAATGTAGCATCATCGCCAACACAAATTGGGCTGTCGTTCTCAATTTCAGGATCAACTTCAAAGGCATCAACAATGGTTATCGTATGCTCTGTAGTGCCAGCGGAACAAGGACAACCATTCTCAAAAGAGAGAACTATCGTTTCGTCTCCTTGAATAACACCGGTATCATAAGCATCAAAATAATAAATTAAGGATTGCTCTCCGGCCGGAATTTCTAGATTTGTTGGGATTTCTGAATAATCGACACCGGGAGTTGCTGTTCCTCCAACAGATAAAACAATTGGCACAGGTTGGTCAAGCGGTGTTGCATCTGTTCTTGAAAAGACAATGTAATTTGAACATCCGCGCATTACAGATAGGGTATTTGACCATGAATTAAATGTCTCAACAGTGTAACTTTCGCCAGATGTAAAAGAGTTTGCCTTAAGAAATACAGCAGAGTCGTAAGAAGAGTCTCCAACGTCTGCAACTGCCAATTTGATGTGATATGTTTCACATGCAGTAACAGGAATAGTTGCTGTAAGAGTAACTGTCAAGCCATCATATTCAATGTTTGGACCGCCTTGATTATCTATATAATATTGTGGAAAATCAACATCGTTTACATTGTTTATTGAAACAGCTATTGCAGTGCCGGGAATTAGTGCGATGTTTTGATTTACATATCCTTCGGGACCTCCCGTAACAAGAAATGCAAATACATCGTTAAAACTAGAATTTGCAAACTCAGGATATTCATCGCTTGCAAAAACATATTCAAATTCTATTACATCAGATGCAGGCACAAAATCAAATTCTAAAACGGCAGCGTCGTTTGTATTGTCATTTATTATATCCTCTAAATCTGAATCGCCGGCAGAATATATACCTCCACTAGTGCTTCCCGAAGTATTTGGCCCCGGCGCGTCTGTTACATATCCTGAAGATAAAATCACGCCTTCGGCAAAATCTAAACCCGGAATTCCATTTGAGAAATATCCGATTTGATCGGGATCGCCGGTAAAAGTTATATTATTTGCAGTTAAACATCCAGTTATTAATACATCTTGAACTAATTGTTGAGGTGTGTAACTGTTTACATCTATGCTTAGAACTTTAGCAAATCCTGGTCCTGACTCATCTGTAACACAAAACTCGACATTTCCTGTATCGGCTTCGCCAAGTTTCCAAAACCTAACAAGAATTTCGGTGTTCTCAAATTGTTCATTCGGATAAATATATAGTTGTCCTTGAGTAGAGTTAAAAACATCACATTTTATTTCTTGATATTCGCCATATTGAAAAGAATATAGCCCTATACCAAACAGAGTTTTTTCATCGAACTGAAAGCGAACAGATGCAGCACCACTTTCAGGAACAACGAACGATAACCAAGAACTAGCCCCAGGATATAGTCTGTGACATCTTGGGATTTCAAGATCACTGCCCGAGGTGTGATCAAAAACAAAATCGGTATAATTACATTCGCTTGTAATGCTTATTTGTGTTGGATTGTCAAAATCGCTGCTTAAATTAGTTTGTGAATATGCTATAACACTTAAAAACAAACTTAAGATGATGAGGCTTAAATGTCTGATCATTATTTTAATTTTTATATTATTTTAAATCAATGACGAATAAAACTAAAACTAGTTGTCTAAATCAAAGCTTATTTTCTTTGCAGCCAGATAGTTTTATTGGCATCAATGTAAGTGATTTCTTTCTCAGTTAATAAATTTCCAAACAAAATGCCGTGGTCTTTCTCAAATTCCGGTGCTAATTTAATCTTTTTGTTTGATAAATTGTGCAAAATCACAGTTTTTGATTTATTTTTTTCTTTCTCGTATGCTAATAAATCATTGTCAATATTTAAGAAAGTTGTCTCACCTTGAGAGATTTCGGTATATTTACTGCGAATTGAAATAAGTTGCTTTAAATTGTGATATATTGTACTCTCAAAACTGTTTTTATCTTTTAGTTTTGTCTCAAGTTCAGACCAGTTGATAGTTCCTCTTACAAGATTTCGGGTGTCGTTATGACCTGTTATTTTAATTTGTTTTTGATAAAAACTTTTATCGTTTGCTTTACCAAATTCGTCGCCATAATAAATAATTGGTGTTCCGGTTAAACTTAGCATAATAGAAAATGCTTGAATAATCTTATCGGAATCAAACTTAAATAACTCGCTAAGTCGCGCCGATATTCCTTCACCCATACGGAAATCCCATTCAGGTTTGTGGCAATAGTTTTCGTGGATGTATTTGCGGTCTTCTTCACTTACATAAACAAGCTCTAGGCTTAACTCATCGTGGCAGCGTAAGAAAGTAAACCATTGGCTATTTTCAGGTATTGATGGTGTTACCGAAGGGCTTAGTACTTTTTTTATCGGATCTGAATTGCCCAGAGCTAAGGTCTTAAAAATTTGTGGCATTAGCGGAAAGTGATATCCGGCATGACACTCATCACCATTACCCATGTATTTTACAACTTCTTTTGGTGGCTGGCAAGCTTCGGCAAGTAAAATTACTTCAGGGTTAAGATAGTCGGTAACTTTTCTAAAGAATTTAATGATAATGTGAGTATTGTCGAGATTTTCGCAATCGGTACCTTCTTCTTTCCAAAGATATGGAATTGCATCTGCTCTAAAACCGTCAACTCCTTTTTCTATCCAAAACATTAAATTTCTACTCATGTCAAGCAGAACATTTGGATTACGATAGTTTAAATCGGGCTGAAATTCAAAAAATCTATGAAAATAATATTTGTCTTCATCGTATTTTTCCCAGTTGCTATCACACATTCCTTTAAATAGAAGTCGGCAGTCTGAATATCCTTTGTCATTTTCGCTCCAAATGTAATAATCGGTATAAATGTTTTTATCGGGTAATGCCGAGCGCTTAAACCATTCGTGCTGGTTTGATGTGTGATTTATTGCAATGTCAAAAATTACCCTAATTCCACAATAATGTGCATTTTTTAGAAAATCATCAAATGCAGTATCTCCTCTTTTGCCAAGTAAATCTTCGCGTACCTTTTGGTAATCACTAATGTCAAAACCTGCATCCTTCATTGGTGACTCCAGAATAGGTAAAAGCCATAAGCAATTTATTCCTAATTCTTGTAAATATGGAAGTTTTTCGCTTAATCCATCAAAATCTTTGTTAAAAAGATCCACGTAAAGCGAATAAACTAAAGCTTTTTTGTACCACAAATTATCGGGTACTTTGTCCTTGAGATTTAACTTTCCCTTTACCTCGTTTAGTTCAGCAATAAAAGGGTCAAGTAGTTTTGTAGATGTCTCAGGATACAAGATTTTCCAAAGCTTAATCAATTCTGCTTTAATCATTTGCATAAAATTGTTAATTAGGTTTATAGAACAAAATTAGCTTATTTTTTTGAATTACAGAGTACAAAAACTTATATTTGTAAAAAAAATCAAAGCATAGGTAAATTTCTGAGAAACTTGAATTTTAAAACTATTAGAAATAAAATATAGATGAAAAAAGTTGCAATTATTCTTTCAGGTTGTGGTGTTTATGATGGAAGCGAGATTCATGAAGCTACTTTGGCAATGTTGGCATTGTCGAAAAACGAAGTTGAATACGATTGTTTTGCTCCCGATAAGGAGCAATATCATGTTGTTAACCACTTGACAGGAGAGGTTGCAGATGAAAAGCGAAATGTACTTGTTGAGTCGGCCAGAATCTCACGTGGGAGTATTTCAGCAATAGATAAACTTAATGTTTCTGACTATTGTGGATTACTTTTGCCGGGTGGTTTTGGTGCTGCTAAAAATTTGTCTGATTTTGCAATTAATGGTGATAATTATTCGGTTGATGAGGATGTTGCCAAAGTTATTGTTGAATTTCATCAAGCGAGAAAGCCAATTGCAGCTCTTTGTATCGCACCCGTAATTTTAGCTAAAGTTTTGGGAGCACGAGTTACAATTGGCAACGATAAAGCTACTGCTGATATGCTAACAGGCGTTGGTGCAACTCATGTAAATAAGGAATATAACGAAGTCGCTATAGACGAAAAAAATCTGATAGTTACAAATCCTTGCTATATGTTAGCCGATAATATTTACCAGGTAAGTCTCGGTGCCGAAGCTGCTGTCGGCGCAATGCTGGGACTGATGAAAAAGTAGGGTGGGGAGTGATTATCGTTTCCAAAAATATCTTGTAAAGATAATTATAACGGTAAATAATTCCAGACGCCCCATTAGCATAAGAAATCCAAGGAACCATTTTCCAAAATCGCTGATGTTTGCAAAATTTGAAGCAGGACCAACATCACCAATTCCCGGACCAATATTCCCCAGACTAGTTGCTACAGCACCAAAAGCTGTTTCAATATCCAATCCTGTAAAGGACATTATTAAAGTCCCTGCAGCCAAAATCATCATATACAAAATTATGAATGCCAAAACATTGTTGATAGTATTCTGCGGCAGAGAAGTACGATTATAGCGAACCGGCAAAACTGCATGTGGATGTATCAGTCGTTTAAACTCCATATATGAGTTGCGGAAAAGAATATGAATTCTAACAACTTTAATCCCGCCCCCAGTAGAGCCGGATGAACCACCGACAAACATTAATAATAGAATAAAAACCCAAAAGCCTTTTGGAACCCAAACAAGATAATCAACTGTTGCATAACCTGTAGTAGTAATAATTGAAACTACCTGAAAAAAGGCATGTCGAATAGCAGGTTCAATATCAAAAGACATATAATGCCATAAACCGAAAGACACAATTATCCCCGAAATAAAGATAATTATCAAATAAAACTTAATCTCACTGTTTTTAATAACCTTTTTAATTTGCCCTGTAATTGCAAAAAAGCTTAAAGCAAAGTTTGTTCCAGCCAAGATCATGAAAAATATAATAACATATTGTATAAATGGCGAATCAAATGCAGCAATACTAGCTTGTTTTGTGGAATAACCTCCTGTGGCCATTGTTGTAAATGCATGATTAACAGCGTCAAAAACAGACATTCCGCCAATATACAACAAAATAGCTTCAGCTAAAGTAAAGCCAAAGTACAGCAGCCATAACTTTTTGGCAGTACCAGCAATACGAGGATGTAGTTTATCTGTTGAAATACCTGGCACCTCTGCGTTAAATAACTGCATACCACCCACTTTAATCAAAGGTATAATTGCAATAGATAAAACAATAATACCCATTCCGCCCATCCACTGGGTAGTGCTTCGCCACAATAATAAACCATGAGGAATATCCTCGATATTATTAAGTATAGAAGCTCCGGTAGTTGTAAAACCAGAAATCGTTTCAAAAAAAGCATCTGTATATGATGGAATAGCACCACTAATATAGAAAGGAATAGCACCAAAAAGTGACAAAACCACCCAACTCATAGTCACAATAAGATATGCTTCACGCTTTTCGACTTTCTTTTCAGTTTTTCTGAACAGAAGTACTAACATTAGTCCAATAAAAAAAGTTCCACCAGTAGCACTCAACAAATAAGGCAAGTCGTATTCGGCATAAACTGCTGAAACAATAGAAGCAATGCTCATAAAAAAACTTTCTACAAGTAGCAGCACTCCCAAAACAAGCAATATAAGTTTATATTTTATCATTTTAAAACTAAAGCACAAATATGAATATATATTTTTTAAAATTTTGCATTTTTTTCTTTTTTTATTAAAAAAACTATCTATCTTTGCAGTCCGAAAAACAAACGTGTTTTGAAATATTGAAATAAAATTACGGGGTGTAGCGCTCCCGATAGTTATCGGGAGGTTAGCGCACGAAGTTCTTAAAAAGATTGAAGTAAATATTACTCGGGGTGTAGCGCAGACCCGATTTTTAAAAAAATCATTCTGCGTAAGAATAAAGATATTTGAAAGTTTGAAAATTAAAAGAATCGTTAGTGCGTGATTTTTTATAAAAAATCGA
>JAFGVU010000218.1 GCA_016937855.1 Bacteroidales bacterium
GTAATCCAAGTTATATAATTAAAGATCTGCTGGAAATTAAAAATATCTTGTAAGTCTAAAATCGAATACTAACAATTACATCAATATAGTCAGGAACAAAAACGAATTCATCTCTTACTTCAGTCACATAATAAGTATCCGGGTCAAAAATACTTTCATTCATACTCTTATAAAAAACTAGTTCCGGAGCATATTGAACAGAAACAACACAATTTGGAGAGATATTAATATCCACTCCGATAGTCAGATCTGCTCCAATTTTAAGATAATCTATCTCACGAAATCCAAGAGGGTTTGAAACATAAGGAAAGAAATTTACAAAATGCACAGGGTAACCATTAAAAGGCACATTGTGATGATAGTAATATTCTCCGACAAAATGATATCCGGCCACTAAACCGCCACCAAGATAAAACCTATAGTTTTTTCTTGGAAATGCTACCTCAGCGCCAAAACGAAAATCGTAAGTGTATAAATTATTGTAGAACTGTCTTAGGATAAGAGAATCAACCATTGTGGTATCCCCATCAGCAATAACCTGCGTTGAAGTTAACCCAAAAATATCAACATTATCGTTATCGCGAAAATAACTAATAAAATTAAGACTTGCTCTGATGTTCATATTGTCATACATATGTTTATATTGTACGGCTATTTTAGATGCAGGCATACGACCGTTTCCAAACATCCCAAGTGCAGGAAAAACATTTAAGCCTATTAAATTCCGGTTAAGAGTATCAACATAAGTCGAGTCATCATAAACCGCTGTGCTTGATTCCATAGATTCTTGTTGTGCTAACAAAAATGAAGACATCGAAAATAATAAAACCGATACTAAAACAAAATTTTTCATATTATTAAATGTTTATTAAACACAAATTTACAAAAATTTACCAAATTGTTAGAAAAATGTTTAAACAAATAGAATATTCTTTGCAACCAATTTTTATTATCTTTGTCTAAAGCAGTGAGGATTGTTACAAATAACTACGTTTAATTTAAAAGAATGAGTATGAAAAAACTATTTACCTTTACTATTATGCTTTTTGTGGGCATATTTAGTATTTATGCACAACTAAGTAATGGCGGTGAGCCATTAAGCTTTCAGCTTGAAAAAAGCAACTACATTAGCTCAATAGAGGCCCTTGAAATGCCTTTTGTTGACGAAGAAGTACTAAGAGCTGAAGATCAAATTCTGGATACCTTACCCGGAATGCCATACAGATTTGGGTTTAATCATGAAGTAAACCTCAATACTGATAACTCCGGAACCTGGGATGAAATTCCAAATTTCGGAAGGATTTGGCGTTTAAAAGTAAAAAGCGAAAACGCCAGAAGTATAAATTTAACATTTAACAATTACCGTTTACCCGAAGGTGCTGAGTTATTTATTTATAACGAAAGTCGCACAGAAGTATTGGGAGCATTTACAAATGAAAACAATCAGGAACATCGTCATTTCTCAACTACACTAATTGGTGGTGATGCTGTAACGATTGAATATTTTGAGCCAATGAATGCCGAATTCGAGGGTGAACTTAATCTAATGTGGGTTACTCACGGATACAGAGGACCAAAAGATTATTTAAAAGCATTTGGCTCATCAGGAAGTTGTAACCTAAACGTTGCTTGTCCTGAAGCAAATGGTTGGGAAGATCAAATAAACTCTGTAGCAATGATGGTAACAGGTGGTAGCGGATTTTGTACAGGAACACTAATAAACAATACTGCAGAAGACGGAACTCCATATTTCTTAACAGCCGACCATTGCTATAGCGATCCCTCAACCTGGGTTTTTTGGTTTAACTGGCAAAGTGCAACTTGTTCAAATCCTGGTAGTTCACCATCTTACAACTCAATTTCCGGTGCAACTTTAAGAGCAAGAAACTCAACTTCGGACTTCTGTTTAGTTGAAATCAATAGCGATGTTCCTGAAAGCTTTGGTGCATATTGGGCAGGATGGAACCGAACCACTGACGCAACTTTAACTGAAACTATAACAGGGATTCATCATCCTTCTGCAGATATCAAGAAATTCTCATATGCTACAGGAGGAGTAACATCTGCGAATTATTTAGGCAATGCAGGATCCGGAACGTCGCATTGGAGAATAACCTGGAGTGGTGGAACAACAACTGAAGGTGGATCGTCAGGATCTGCATTATTTGATTCTAATAAACGAATAATTGGTCAATTGCATGGCGGTTACGCTGCCTGTGGCAACACTGATCCTGACTATTACGGAAAACTTGGTATCTCTTGGACTGGTGGAGGCTCAAACTCAACACGCCTAAGCAACTGGCTGGACCCTCTAAATACAGGTGTAACTGTACTTGATGGTATCGACCCTTACGAAGTGGTTCTCACAACAGATGCTCAACTATTTGCTATTAACACTCCTATCGAAGAGTATTCGTCTGTACAACAAATCACACCACAAGTAGTGATAAAAAACACCGGACAAAATGCTATTACTTCGGCAAGCGTTAGCTATACAATTGATGGAGGAAGCCCTGTAACTCAAGCATGGAGCGGAAATCTGGCATCAGGAGCAACAACAAATGTAAGTTTTAGTCCGATAACTCTTACACTTGGAAACCATACTTTTGTTGCAACAGTTACTGTAAGTGGTGATGAAGAACCTGCAAACAACTCAATGACTAGAAACTACTCGGTGGTTGATTGTGGTACACCAATAGATGATTTTACTTACAATGAGACTTTCAACTCATCAGAACTGCCTTTATGCTGGACTACTGATGACACTCATGCATCAAACAACTGGACAAACACAACCGGTTATGCAATTGGTACAACTTATACTGTAGATCCTCAAACAGGATCCAACTTTTATTATGTTCAATGGATTGCTGCTAATCAAGATGAATGGTTAATTACACCTGAGTTTAATTTTACTTCACTAACTTCTCCCGAAATGAGTTTCTGGTTTAATGGAAGCTACGAGTGGTCTGTAACTCAAGACAATTGCGACTTAGACTTAATGGTAAGAGTTAACGGAGGCGCTTGGACAAAATTATGGGGCGAAACCGATCATGCTGCTTTTAATAGTGACGATGCAACTTACACATGGATAGAAACTATTGTAGATTTAGCCGCTTACGAAGGACAAAACAATGTTCAGTTTGCATTTAGATATACCGGAAATGACGGAGCCAATTTTGCTGTCGATAATGTTACAATACTAGGAACAACTCCACAGCAATATACATTAACAGTTAATACTGTCGGAAACGGAAGTGTAAATGTTGATGGTTCTCCTTACTCTACACAAATTACTGTTGATGAAAACACAAGCTTAGCTCTTCAAGCTATCGCAAGCGCAGGTTGGGAGTTTTCTTCATGGTCCGGAGATTTAAGCGGAACAACAAACCCACAAAACTTAGTTATGGATGGGAATAAAACTGTAACTGCTACATTTACAGAAACATCTACGCCTCAATATACTCTAACCGTCAATGTTGTTGGTAGTGGTAGTGTAAATGTTGATGGAAGTCCATACACGAGTGCTGTTACGGTTGACGAAGGCACAGTTCTGTCTTTACAAGCAATTGCAAATACTGATTGGGAATTCATCTCATGGTCTGGAAACCTGACAGGCACAACAAACCCACAAAACTTAACAATGAACGCTAATAAATCGGTTACTGCAACATTCGAAAGTACCGTTTCTATCGAATCTGCCCTAAACTTTGGATTACAAATCTATCCAAATCCTGCAAACAATAAAATTTACATTGTATCTGAAAATATTATTGAGTCTGTTTCGCTTATAAATTCACTCGGTCAGACAGTTTTACTATCTGAACAAAACAACAACGAGTTTATTATGGATATTTCTCAATTTAAAAATGGAATGTATTTCATCCAGATTAGAAATGGTGAAGAATTAACTACACACAAAATCGAAATCAAACATTAATAATTTTTAATAATTTATTTAAAAGCGAGCTAAATTGGCTCGCTTTTTTTATCTATTAAAAAACACATCGTCCAATGTCCTGCCGGTAGAGGCAGGCGGAGCCGGTGTTCCTAAAATCATTGATATGGTTGGCGCGATATCGGTCATATTTATGTCGTAATAAAGCTTTTGCTTTTTAACCTTCCAACCATAAAAAATTAATGGAACATTTGTATCGTATTTATATCCTGAATTATGATTGGTTGAGTATGGCAAATCATCAATCCATCCGGATTTTAGAGAGATCATAATATCTCCAGAACGCTTTTGGTTAAATGAGTTTTGCATTTTCAATGGCATCCCTTGACGAAAAATAATATTTCTAAATTGAGTTGAACTAATTGCATGAGAAATTCCACCTGAGTTAATAATAAAGGCAATGACCTTTTCCTGAAACTCATCTAAACTTATCTGTGAATCTTCAATCAAAGTTTTATTTAAAAATATTTGATTGTTATTATAATCCAAAATCCAATCACCCTCGCCATAAATAGCTTTAAGATATGACTTTAATAATGCCAGAATATAATGTTGTTTAAAATTTCCTGCGGGCATTTTATTATCGATTAGGTATTGAGGCGTTTCGGCAATACCATGATTAGATGTCAAATATATAAGGACATTATTCTTCCCAACAGTTTCTTCGATTACATCAATAAGATGACCAATATCTTTATCTAAACGCAAGAACAAATCTTGCACTTCAATTGATTGTGGTCCATAAAGTCTGCCGATATTCTCGCTAACAGAATAATTAACAAACAAAAAATCGGTATTTTCATCTTGTCCCAAATTCTCATTATAAATTGCTGAAACAGCCATATCGGTAGTATGAGTATTTCCTTCGGGGATTAAATACATTAGTTCATAATCGGGTAGAGTTTTTCTAATATTTGCATAATAATAAGGAAAAACTTTGTAAACACCATCTATTCCAAACTCATACTCGCTTGAGTCAGGAAGAACTTCGTTGTATTTATCTATTTCTAGCATTGGTTGCCATTCTCTGCTTAGATATTCTTCGGGCATATTTTTATTATTAATCTCATCCACCCATTGCGGCAATTGATCCAAATAATATGAACTTGTAATCCATTTACCTGTCTTAATATCCATCCAATATGCAGCATCGGCAGTAAAACCTGCAGTCAAAACAGCACCATATTGGGAAAGTGAAACTGAAATGATATTAGATTTTCCACGATTAAAGAGTTTAGCCTCATCGCTAAATGTTGTTGAAAAAATATTTCGGGGTGAAAACCCACCATCAGCATATTTTTCGCCCACAGCTTTGTATTTATTATCAACAATACAAATCTCTTTAACACCGGTTAACGGATTATACCAATAGTCAGATACTATCCCATGCTCGGCAGGCTCTGTCCCTGTAACAATAGTTGTATATCCCGGAGCCGTCTGAGTTAAACTATAATTAAAATTTGCATTTTGACAATAAGTACCATTAATAGCAAGCTTCTTAAACCCTTTTTGTCCGAAATTATCCCAAAACCTATCAATATAGTCCTGTCGCATTTGCTCAACAACTATTGCAACAACAAGCTTTGGTTTATCAGCTGGAATAATGGTTTCTACTTGGGAGAACCCAAAAAAATCTATAGCAATTAATAATGCCAAAAGTAAAAAGCTTCGCTTCATCATTTTAATCTTAAATAATTTGTTAAAAATAAACCTAATTTAACAACATACTAATGCTCAAATTTAGATTTTATGAAAAGTAGAATGTTAATTCCCTATATTTTGAGTAGAAGTAAAACTCTTTTCAAACCTTCTACAAAAGCATCAACTTCCTTAAAAGTATTATAAAAGGCAAATGATGCTCTGGCAGTACCACTAATCCCGAAGTGTTGCATTACCGGTTCGGCGCAATGAGTTCCTGTACGAATGGCGATTCCCATTTGATCAAGCAAAGTTCCTGCATCCATGGGATGAACCCCGTCAATAACAAACGAAATCACACTGGATTTATGCTTCGCGTTACCAATAATCCGAAGGCCATCTATTTTCTGAAGCTTATTTGTTGCATACTCAAGCAATTCGTTTTCGTAATTATAAATATTGTCAAGACCTATGTCCTCAACATAATCAATTGCTTTAGCCAATGCAATTGAATCGATATAATTAGGCGTGCCTGCCTCAAATTTATACGGCAATTCGTTGTAAGTAGTTTTCTCAAAGCTAACCTTGGCAATCATTTCTCCTCCACCTTGATAAGGTATCATCTCGTTAAGAAATTTCTTTTTGCCATAAAGAATTCCTGTTCCCGTCGGACCATATAATTTATGTCCCGAGAATACATAAAAATCACAATCTAATTCACGCATATCAACTTTAACATGCTGAACTGCCTGAGCTCCATCAATTAGAACCGGCACATTGTATTTATGGGCAATTTTAATAATATCCTCTATTGGATTTATTGTCCCTAATACATTCGAAATATGTGTAATTGCAACGAGCTTGGTTTTTTCGCTAATTAAATCATTCAATTTATCTAAAATCAAAACACCATCTTCATCAAACGGAAGAATCTTTAAAATAGCATTTTTACGTTCACACATCATTTGCCACGGGACAATATTGGAATGATGCTCCATTTCGGAGATAATAATTTCGTCGCCACTATTAACATAAGTTTCGCCAAAAGAAAATGCTACAAGATTTATTGATTCAGTTGTCCCACGAGTAAAAATTACTTCCTCCACAGAGCCTGCATTAATGAACTTACGAATTGTTTCACGTGCTTTCTCGGTTGCATCTGTAGCAAAATTACTTAAGAAATGTACTCCACGATGTATGTTAGCGTTATATTTTGAATAATATTCCGAAATTGTATCAATAACAACCTTAGGTTTCTGAGTTGTTGCAGCATTATCGAGATAAATCAGAGGCTTATTATGGACTTCTGTTCCTAAAATCGGAAAATCTGATCTAATCTTATCTATATCAATTTTCATCCTTTTTTTTTACAAAAATACTAAGAGATTGTGAATAAAAAAAATGGAAGATATTTGTTTCCGGACAAACACATCTATATGTTCTACAATATTCACACAAATCACCATCATCATTTGATTCAATCGTCATTTAACCCGCATTTAATACCCTCTACAAATATATGCTTTTATAAATTTGCAGCAAATTGATACTTTCGTCTTGCAGTTTATTTTTAACAAAGACCTTAGAGTCTTCATCTATAAGCTCTCCAATACCATTTAACAAACTTGTTTTTTTTATGTTTTTTATCGTAGAAATAGAATAATCAACATATTCGAGAACATCCATATCTGTTCTTTGCTTGATAATTTCCGGATTAATTTTAATATTATCCTTCAGGAAATAATAAATATCAAAAACATCTCTGCTGGCAATAGATTTACGGTCAGTAAGATCACACAATTTATGCGTAAACATATCTTCGATATGCATTACTTTAATCATAATTCCAAGATAGTTTAAATTTTGATACCTGTCGTTATACTCTCGATTAGATATTTCCAGTTTTAGATTACGATTATGTGCACCATAGTTAAGTACAAGCAATAGACCATAGTATTTTTGAGCTTCATCTTTTATCTGCCCATAAGCAGATAGAATTTTTCGCACTTTTTCAAAAACGACATCAGACTCTTTCTTATCGAGCAAATTAAAATCTAAATCGACCGAAAAACGCGGAAGATTATAAAACAACATGTGAGCAGTTCCACCCTTAAAACCCAGAACAGAACTCAGAAGGGTGTCAGAATATATGTCTTTAAGAATTCTAACTAAGTAATATTTGTGTGCACTAATGTCAAACATACTAAAATATTTCGTAAAACAATTTCTCTAATGCCTTCGACCTATAAATAGTCAGCATTTTTTTCATCAAATCCATATCTAATGCTGAAGTATTATCAAAATACCCCGATTTATTAAAGTATAAACTATCTAGCACAGCACGCTCTGCAGTAGCAATATTTACCCCATTTTCTTGCCTTATAATTCCGTACGTATTTAACAAAACATCGTACTTTATTTTTCGATACTTCAAATTTGAAAAGTCAAGATTAATTTTTCTACTCAAGTAACTGACCGCAGTAATTTCGCTATTGTACTGAAAAATTATTCCTTCTTTCTGTAACACGTAGTCTAAGGACAAATATGAAGGAGTGTAGAGTTTGCAGGCAAATTCTTCGATACTGAAATTATGCTTTGCATAAAAACCTTTTCTAATATTTAGTAATAAGTTGGTTTGGACATAATAGTTCAGTTGACTCTTGAGATTTTTCGTCTCTTTGAAATCTCCAATCAAAGCAATTTCATTGATTGAAAACACAGTTTGCTTGCTTTGCAAAAGAGTATATATTAATCGTTCACTCATAATTTGTGCCCCATAAGTAATATATATTATTACTATCAGTTCACAAAAATAGCAAATCTATTTTAATTGTGCAAATAAATTAGAATAAAATATTTGCTGCAAAATCTTGCAATTATCGTAAAACTATTTTCATCAAATAGAGTTTTCGTTATGCATAAAGCACCATCAAAAGAAATTACTTATAAAAAAAATGTTGGCATTTCTGCCAACATTTTCAAACCAATTAATCTAAACAATTACTCAACAATAACTTTATGAGTACTAACTTTTCCTTGTGTATATACTTTTACAAAATATACACCTGATGCAAAATCATTCACATCAATACTAATTGTATCAGTATTATTTGACAAGTTTGTAATAACCTGACCAGCCATATTTAATACTTCAACATTTTCAATTTTCTCTGATGCGAACACATTGATAATATCAGTCGAAGGATTTGGATAAATTACTGTTTCAAAAGTTTTTTCAATTTCAGAATTAACAAAAGTAAACAAGCCATGCTTTTTTGCCTGTTGAATATGACCGGTAACCATATTCTGAACAAAAATAACAACTTCGCAATTATCAACAACCCAAGTTGGATCAATTGTAACAGGAACTATTGTATTATAAGTTGTTTCAGTTGAGAAATCAAGCAAAGTACCACTGCCATCAGGATACATATTTCTAGCAACAAAGTTAACCTCTGTTAAGCCGCCTTGCCACGACTCAGGAATATTAGTTTCAGTTAATGCAATCATCAAACGAGTTTCGTCACTAAAATATGGGAATGTTTCTTCAACATCAATATGCACATTAAACAAATATGGATCAGTAGAAACAGGCTCTATCCAAGAGTTTATATCATATACACTTGGAATATCTATTTGTTCTTCATAATAAAAATCATAAACTGAATTTTGATCATCAACATTTGTTATTGCTCCAATTTGCGCATCAGTACCATTAAATATTGTTGTTGGATATCCGTAGGAAGTCACAAGAGGATCATCAGAAGGATACAAAGGATAATAAAATGCATCTCTTGTTGTTGTTGCAGCAATTGTATAAGGATCTGCACCTAAACCATCTCCATGATACTCAATAATTGCAACATCTAATCCTTCTGCCTCTAGCATATCAATAGCTTGAGCAGCATAAGGACAATATACACAGTTAACACTTGTAAACATTTCAAAAACAACTAGATTTCTTTCGTTACCACCCTCGATTGGAACTTCAACCACTAAAGGAGAAGAATATCCACTACTAGTACCATAAAATGCTAAAAGAGAATAATCATAAGTGTTAGGAAAAACATTTAAGTCTGTGTAAGTTAATTCTGTTGTTGTTCCAAGCACGACACCATTACGTGCAACAGTGTATGACTCAGGAGTTCCTTCTGTTGGAGCTTCCCATGTTAAAACAACATCATTACCATTTTCTAAAGTGTAATTAAAGTTTAAAGGAGAATAAGGAGTTTCCACTTCTTCGATTAAGAAATTATCCATATAATACTCCGGCGTTCCACCTTCATCCCAAGCATAAAAATTAAAAGCATCAAGCTTATTAACTCCGGTACCATTATCAAATGTTCCTCTACTCCACTGGTAAGCATGAACTAACTCATCGTTGATGTATAAGTCAACCCAATCGCTATTTAAATCAATAAAATGTTGAACTTTAACCCACTCTCCATGAGTAAATGAATGAGTTGCAGCACCTTCTCCAGCTCCATCAATTGTAATCAAACCATCTTTCATAAAAATTTGCATACCCCAGACCAATCCTGCTCCCGAAGGATTAAAGTTTTGCATAATATTCCAGTACCCCTGACGACCAGCCGGAACCATAATATAAAATTCGACACGATAACGACCTGTAGTCAAATCAGCAAACTCAATAACACCATCGTTAGTTCCTGAAACTAAAACCGATTGAGTTCCTTCATACGCAAAAGCATCTGAAACAGTTGGATCCTCTGCCGTACCAGGCGCTCCAGTCCATGTATCCCACCAGTCGCCTTCCTCTTCAGCAACTCCATTGCCGACAGTATAAGACTCAAAATCATCTGAATACATCACTTGTGCATTCAAATAAGACGCAGCAAATAAAAATGCTGCTACTAATAAAAGTAAGTTTTTTCTCATAACAATTTTAATTTAATAATTAGTATTACAGTACAATAATAACCAATTAGACTTTCAATCTACCAAAAAAGTGCCACAAGACTTAAGATTTTATACAATTTCAATAAAAAAGATGACAAAAAATAAGCTCCTACCCTCTCAATCTCAATTTCGCAACTTCTACATTTTGCTTTAATAGCTCGTTATCGGGGTCAAGAGCAAGCGCTTTCTCGAAATATTCCAGAGCTTTAATATCACTTCCTTCCATTCCATAGGTAATGCCAATATAACGAAACACTTCCGAGTCGTCCTTTAATGCAGCAGCACGCAACAAGAATTCACGGGCTATTACAAATTCGCCAATATTACCATACGAAACGCCAAGTTGAAACAAAACTTCAAAATCCTGAGGGGCAAGAGTGATCGCCTTCTCGAGATAATAAATTGCCGAATCTGGATTCGCAATCTCTGTAATGTAATACAAGTTTCCAATCTGCTTATATGGATCGACACGCTCTGGGGCTGCTTTAATAAATTCAAGCCATACCGACTTTTCGTACTCAGGCTCATGAACGTTATAAACCATTACGCCAAGTGTATTATTCCACACATCAGCATTTAAAGGACTGGATTTAAGTGTACGAATATAATAGTCGAACATAGTTTTGTAATCGCCATAAAGCTTATAGTAAATATTTCCCAATCTAACTAGAGCTTCGCTATAATCAGGATATATTTCTATTGCCTTTTCAAAATAAGGAATGGACATAGCCAGATATTTATTGCGTAATGCAGTATCGCCTAAAGCTTCTGCATCCTCCGAAAGTTTATACAATTCACTTGCATAAGTGCTATTTCCTTTTGCTGAATTCGAGGAAATTTTAATATCATTTTCAAATAAAGTAAGATTGTTTTCCCAAACTCTGTTACGACTAATTGTCTTAACAGAAAAAGCAAAAAGAATAACAATCAATATCACTGACGATATTTTTCGATAATTATGCAAATGATTGACTTTATTTGGCAATTTCTCCGAAATCAGATATGCAACAACAATACAAAAACCTAGTAATGAAACATATATAAAACGTTCGCTCATGAAAGCACCAATATTAAAGAACAAGTTCGATGTTATTGATAAAGTTGTTAAAAAGAGTATTATTGAAAATGAATATATGCTTTTCTTTCTTAATCCTACAATTGCAATAATCCCAAGTAAAACATAGATCAAAAGACTTAAAATAACCACCCAGTTTGTCCAGTTCATAATTTCGATATGATAAGGATAATAGTCCCAAGTTAGAGGATGTGGAAAAATCATCAGTTTCAAATAAAGCAAAAGAGTGTAAAATACTGTAGCATAACGCTCACTTGTAGTTGAGTCCAAAAATGGATTATTCATAAGCTGAGTTGCATTTATTTCTGCTTGTCCTCCAATAACCATTTCTCGAATAATCATATAAGCAATTACACCGGCAAAAATTGGGATTATGCTAATCAATATTTTTGACAACTTTACATCTCTAAAGAAATAAATGCTAAAAGGAATTACTGCTAAAAAAGTAATGCTTATTTCTTTTGACATCGCGCCTAGGAAAATAAAAACGAGTGAATTTATCAGCTCTGTCTTGCGATTATGGTCAATAAAATTGATTATAGAATTTAATGCCGCAATAGAGAACAAAAAAGCAAGAATCTCGTCTCGACCTTTTATATTTGCAACTATTTCGGTATGCAAAGGATGCGCTGCAAATAGCAAAGTTGAAATAAAAGGAATGCTTAGATACCAGAATTTAGCAGAGTAATCACGAAAAAGCTTAGACAACACATTAAATAAAATAACAAGCGAAATACAATAAAGCAATATGTTAATGAAATGACTAAGCCCCGGATTTCCAAGAAATTCTTGCTTCGCTGACACATCTGTGGTTGGTTTGCCAAAAAACTCTACTTCTAAAGCAAATGTTACCAGCGACAACGGACGATAACGTCCTCCCTCAAGTTCTTTAGTATCTTTTCCAAACATTCCGGCCATAGAATCATAAGACAAAATATCGCCTATTCCGGAAATTCCGTTTTGCACAAATTCGTTCTTCCAATAAGTCATTTTATCATCCAAAGCATACTGATGTTCCAATGTGTTTGCATATAAAGCAAAGGCAAACACGACAATAAAAATCTGTGGAATATACTTTTTTATTCTTTTTGCTGCCATTGTTTTATTTTTTATTTCTTTCTGCTTCTCTTATTTTTTTTCTTTTTCGCCATTTTTTGTGCTTTTTCAGCTCCTGATTTGTTGTCTGCCGACAAGTAATATTCTGACAAACGACAATAATCGTCAGCACCAGCGTCCTTAACAATAAGCTTTTTATAAAGCAAATCACAAATTAAAGCAATGTTTTTTTTATATTCAATTTGTTGGGTTTGAGTTTTTTCTACAACAGCAATCTGATCGAAAATACTTAACAAACTCCACAAATCTGTTGTTGTAGGTTCAGCACAATCTACCCACAAGCCATAGTAAAATTCAAAAGTTGCAAAATTTAATAACTTTAAATTTGCAATCATGTTTCTTTTTATCAATTCGCAAAAGTTTTCGTTACTATTAGTGATGTTTTTTTTGCAATAAGAATTAGCAAGACCAATATCACTTATTTCTATTGGCAACAATTCTAATCTATCTCCGGCTTCAGTTTTAATAAGAAAATACTCTCCATACATTTCAAGAAAACAAGTAAAATATTCAATCTTTAAATCGTCATCAACTTTTGGCGGGATTGTTTTAAGAATATTGTATATTCTTCCGGTATGAAATTTCAAGCTTTTATCTCTAAACACAATACCAATAAAACCCACACCATAGTCGTTTCTTAAGTGCTCAATATATTCGACACCAAATTTTACTGCCTTTTCATCACTAATATATCGATAATGCAAATATGCTAAATACACTTGATTATAATAACTCTCTTTAAGAGCGTTTTCGCTTACAGGCATTTTCATATTAGTTAACAACAAGCTATCTTGTGTAGGTCGAAAATCGAGAACAGTATCTAGATATAATTTGTTCTCTTCATCTTTAAAGATACTATTTGTACAAGACAATTGATTAAACCAGCCAAACAATTGCCATGTCTCAATATAACGAAACCGTGCATCAGAAATATATTCATCGCTAAAGTCTATGGATTTGTTGCAGTGATCAAAGCATTCTAACAAGAGCGTATATGCATCTAATGCTTTTGTCGTAATCTCAGGATTTCCTGAATGTTTAAAACAAGCTACCGATATCTCCTCATACAAATCGGACACCTCGCTAAACTTTTGCTCCCACATAACAAGCTCATTATTTGAATACTGCTGTCCATAAACAATCAGAGAAACAAAAATAAGCAAACAATACAAAAACAAATACTTTTTCATTTATGTGGCTTTTTTCTAAACAAAAGTAATAATTTCTTGGAAACTAATGCACATTATCACAGCTTGAAAATAAAAGGATTAACAAAAAAAATAAAAATTCTAAATTTTAAAAAAAATGTTTATTTTTGCATCTCCAAAATGCCCAGATGGTGAAATTGGTAGACACGCCAGCTTGAGGGGCTGGTGTCCTTAAGGATGTGCAAGTTCGAGTCTTGTTCTGGGCACAAAAAAAGGTTGTATGAATTTATGCAACCTTTTTTTGTTTTTACACAATTGAAAATATGTTTTTTCGTTATCTTTGATAAAACAAAAACTACAGGAAATGAACATTAAAAACATCATCATTATCTGTTGTGCAGCTTTATTTATTTCCTTTTCATCTTGCAAAAAACATAACGAAATAAAAGAAATAAAGATAAGCTCAAAGCAACAAGAAATTATTAATAGTAGCAATGATTTTTCTCTGAATATTTTTCGTGAAGTGAACTCCACAGAAATCGGTAAGAATTTTATGATTTCTCCTTTAAGCATTGATTTTGCATTAGCTATGACCTCTAACGGTGCTAAAAGCAACACATATTCTCAAATGATGACGGTATTGGGTTTTGAAGGATATTCAAATGATGAATTTAATGAATACTTCAAAGATATTAAGAAAGAACTTTATGGTATTGACCGCCGTGTTGATTTTTCAATTGCAAATTCAATTTGGTGCAAAAACGGGTATCCTGTTTTAGAATCTTTTCTGGACATTAACAAAAAATATTACGACGCCCACATCAGAACTCTCGATTTTAGCTCCTCCGGCAGTGTAGCCGAAATAAACGATTGGGTTAGTGATAATACAAATAATAAAATTACTAAAATAATCGACAACATTCCAAACGATGCAATAATGTATCTAATTAACGCCATTTATTTTTATGGTGAATGGAAAAACGAATTTGATGCTTCTTTAACTACAAATTCGCCATTCTATCTCGAAAATGGAGAAACTATTGACGTCGATATGATGTACACCGAAGCAGACCTTTCATATTACAGTGATCCGTCTTTGACATTAGTTGAACTACCTTATGGAAGAGGGAATTTTGTAATGGATATTATTTTACCGGCAATGGACACGAGTATTTATGATGTAGTTTCAAATTTAGATCAAAGTCGGTGGACAGAACTTAGTCAAGGTTTATATGAAACTCAAATATCCCTCAAAATGCCAAAATTCAAGTTTGAATATGAAAATCAATTGATACCAATGCTAAGTAATCTCGGAATGACAGATTTATTTAATCCCGATTTAGCAAATTTGACAGGCATTAACGAATCGGGAGGATTATATGTGTTCGAGGTTAAGCATAAAACATTTATCGAGGTCGATGAAAAGGGAACTGAGGCTGCTGCCGTAACATCTGTAGGAATTGGTTTAACATTTTCAGGTGGATCACAAGTTATCCCAATTAAAATAGACAGACCATTTGCATTTATTATAAGGGAAAAATCAACCGGAGTAATAATTTTTACCGGTGTTGTTCAAAATCCATTAAGCGAATAACTAAAACTAGTTCTTTTTAACGAGAAATTTATTAAAAAGCCACATTGCAATCACGGTTCCACCTCCAATTACGGCAAAAATCATCCAAATATTGTAAGGTTGATAGGTATTCCATAGAAAAACGGTTAGCTCATGTCCACTTAATCCAATTAGTTCTTCGGCTCGATTAACATATTCTGTTTGCGAGAAATTTTCAGATATTTGTGGGATATCCAAACCTCGTTTCTCTACTTCGATTTGCAATAATGTAATTTTATCGGAATATTTTTGATAAACATTTCCGGACAATATTCCAGCAAAGAAATTACCTCCGGCCATAGGTAAAAAACTACACCCCATATATAGTGCTGTTTTTCCGGCGGGAGCAATTTTACCGATATATTCGGTGATTTTTGGAGATCCGGCCATCTCTCCTACTCCAAAAATAAAAATACTTAAAAACAAGAACATTGGATTATTTGTCAGAAACGTCAATGATAAACCGATTGTAGAAATCAAAAATCCGCTAATCATTGAATGTATTGGTTTCAATTTCATAACAAAATACGACACTATAAGCTGAAAGATAATAATGTACATCGCATCGATGTTAGTTAGCATTTCGGCAGCTATTGTTTTTTCAGGTGTACCAATCTGTTTAGCTAACCATGGCCAAATTTTGTAAATATTATCATAAACTATTGATGTATCCATCCATTGATCAATAAAAACAGGAAGAGTGTAAAACAACTGATTATACATTGTCCAGAAGCCAACAATAATGAGCAAGAAGACTACAAATCTTAAATCCTTTAATGCCTCGTAAATATTACTAAAGATTTTCAATATCTCCTCTCTCAATCCCGTCTTAACAACCTGACGCTCAGGCTCTTTAAAAAACAAAATAACTAAAACTAAATTTACCAGAATCACCCCTGCCGAGATATTAAAAACATTTTCCCAACCCGATTGTCGGGCAAGTGAAGCAACAATGGGACCTACAAATGCACCAATATTTACAATCATATAAAAAATTCCAAACCCCATTGATGAAGTTTGATCATCAGTTGTTTTTGCAATACAAGCCGAGATTATTGGTTTAAAAAGAGCAGCTCCCAACGCCAACATTATAAAGACAGTAAAAACCCATTCATATTCGCGAACTCTTCCGAGCAAAAAGTAAGCTGATGCTAATAACAAATAAGCAACAATTAAAACTTTTTTATATCCTACTCTATCGGCAATTGCACCGGTGATTACAGGTAAAAAATACAAAAAACCCACAACCGAACCCATCATCATTCCTTTCTGAGCTTGAGTAAAGCCTAAAGCACCCGTATCAGTCGAACCTGTAAGATAAAGTGCGAAAAGCATAAACATACCATACCAAGCCCATCTTTCGAACAACTCCATTATATTGGCAACCCAAAAGGTTCGTGGAAAACGAGTTAAAATATTTACAAATTTTGGCATAATTTTTTCTTTATCACAAAACTAATATTTTTTTTAAAACTATTTAGGTCTATCATCTTGATGTGTTTAATTTTTGTCTTACGAATTAAATAAATAGCATGGGGCATGAGGCTAAGGGCTATTTTTGTGACAAGCAATCCATTTGTGCAAAATTGAGATTATACAAAGTATAAAATGTAAACAATTGCTACACAAA
>JAFGVU010000219.1 GCA_016937855.1 Bacteroidales bacterium
CTCCGAACTTAGAACTTAGAACTCCGAACTTAGAACTTAGAACTCCGAACTTAGAACTTAGAACTCCGAACTTAGAACTTAGAACTCAAACCAACAAGATTTTTTTTATTCTTCATCTATCGTATTGTTCTTTTTTCTCAAAATTGCCGGTTGATCTTCTAATTCGTCGAGATAGAATGAATCGTTTAATCTATTAATATCCTGAACGTGTTTATAATTCTCGGGGTTTGTATCAGGCGCAGTTTCGACATCATCATTTTGATCATCTCTAAACATATCTTTATCAAAATCTAACTCTAGTTCAATAGGCTTTTCTTCGTCCTCAAAACTTGTATTATCGTCATTCCCGTGCTGACTACTTACCTCAACAAAATCGTCATCATCCTGAACCTTCTCTAGTGTTTCGCCAAATTTAAGCCTGATAATTTCTTTTTCGGGTTCTTCGTTTTCATACAATCCCGGATAGCTTTCGAATCCTGTTGCAATAATCGTAACGCTTATTTCTTCACCAAGTACTTCATCATGACCTGTTCCCCATATTACATTAGCATCTTTCCCAACAACGTCTTTAAGATAGCTTGTAATTCTGCCGAACTCATTCATACTAAGTTCATTTTCACCCGGTGCGCTCATAATGTTAAGAAGAATATTTTTTGATCCTCTAATATCATTATCTTTCAGCAGTGGAGAATCTAACGCAGTTTTGATTGCTACAACATCACGCTCCTCACCAGAGGCTTTTGCTGAGCCCATAAGTGCGACACCACTGTTTTTCATTACAGTTTTAACATCTTCAAAGTCAACATTTATATAACCGTGAACAGTAATTATTTCGGCAATACCTTTTGTTGCAATAGCTAAAACATCATCAGCTTTATTAAAAGCATTTGACATTTTAAGGTCGGTATAAATATTTTGAAGTTTTTCGTTGTTAATAATCAATAAGGAATCTACATACTCTTTCATTTTATTAATCCCTTCTATAGCTTGGTTGATTCTTAATTCCCCCTCAACAATAAAAGGTATTGAGACGATTCCAATTGTTAGGATATCTCGCTCTTTTGCGGCTTGTGCAATTACTGGCGCAGCACCAGTTCCGGTACCACCGCCCATTCCGGCAGTAATAAAAACCATTTTAGTGTTATTATCGAGTACTTTTTCGATATCAGACAGGTTTTCAATAGCAGCTTCACGACCCTTTGCGGGATTGTTTCCAGCTCCACGCCCTTCGGTAAGGCTTGTTCCTAATTGTATTTTAATTGGTGCAGGGCTGTTTCGAAGTGCTTGTTCGTCTGTATTACAAACAACAAAATCGACACCTTTTATGTCCATGTGAATCATTTGGTTTACAGCATTACTGCCACCTCCTCCAACACCAATTACTTTGATGATTGATGATTCCTCTTTTGGTATGTAAAATTCAAAATCGCTCATAGTTTTGTATTTTTTAGTTTTCTTCTTCGTCGAATAATTTTGCCATTCGGCTTTTTAGTTTTTCTAACAGCTTTGTATTTTGCTGATTATCTTTTTTGTTTTCCTTATGTCCTGACTCAGCTTCTTCGTGTATTTCTTCAGCATTACTGTTTTTGTTAAGATTGTCGTAAATAGATTTTTCTATCTCAAGATTATTATAAGCGTCACCAGTCATAATTAGTCCTACAGCTGTTGAAAACTGTGGTTTATTAATTATGTCTGAGTAAGGACCTTCAATATATTCTGTTGGCAATGCAATTCTGATATCATTCCCGGTTATGTATGCTGCAAGTTGCTTAAGGTTTGTCAGCAATGATCCGCCACCTGTAACGACAATACCACCCGACAGTTTGTCTTTTATCCCTGCCGACTCGATTTGGAACATAACAGCATGTAAAATTTCTTCCATTCTGGCTTCAATGATACTGTTTAGCATAAATAGAGAAAATTCTTTTTCCTCTCGTCCTTTGAGACCTTCGAGTGAAATAATTGTATTTTCCTGCTTTTTTTCTGCAATTGCTGATCCATACTGAATTTTTAACTCTTCTGCCTGTTTTTCCATTATACTAAGAGAATTCTTAATATCATTTGTAATCGTATTTCCGCCAATTGGTATAACAGCAGTATGAATAATTTGATTGTTACGATAAATAGCCAGGTCGGTAGTTCCACCCCCAATATCTATCATAGCAACCCCAGATTCCTTTTCGTGCTTTGTCAGAACTGAAGCAGCTGAAGCCAATGGTTCTAATATTAGTGATTTTACTCGCAACCCGGAAATTGTTGCACATTTTTTAATATTATTAACCATCGCCATTTGTCCCATAATGATATGAAAATTACCTTGCAGAACTTTCCCGGTCATGTCGATTGGATTTTTAATTCCTGTTTCATTATCAACAATATATGATTGAGGAATAATATCCAGTATTTCTTCTCCCGGATCGGCGACAGTTTGTAGCATCAGGTCTTTTAGCTCCTCGACATGCTCACGCGTTATTCCAGGATTTGCAGAGTCAATTTTTAGGCTACACCTGTTACGCTGTGTTTTTACATGTTGTCCGGCTATACCGACAAAAACTTCGTTTAACCTTAGACCAGAATCATTAAGAATTTTATTAAGAGCAATTCTAATTGAATTTACGGTTTCGTCAATATTTAATACAACTCCACGTCGTATCCCTTTTGATGCTGTTGTACCAAAACCTACAACCTCAAATCTGTCGGCTTCGGTTTTACGACCTGCAATAGCAACAATTTTTGTAGTTCCGATGTCGATTGCTGCAATGATATCTGATTTATTTTCCATTGTATTATCTTTTTTTACAAATTACCTGATTAGAATATTTTAAATTAATACTGGAGTAAATATTCCAGTCTGTTAGCGCAAATCCCTTTTTGTAAAGTGCTTCGAGTTTTCCCATTTTAAATTTATAATCTTTTAAATCGCCTAAAATAATAATGTGATTTCCAACTCGTGGCACTAACTCAATTTCTTTAATATCATTTATATAAATTTGCTCAATCTGATATTGCCATAACTCATGCTCATTTAAGTAAATTACAAAATTATATAATTCTCGCAAAGTGTATGCATAGGTTTTATCAATTGAATTTATTTCGTTTGTTTCAGTAGCAGAAATAAAGGAATAAGAAATATTTCCGCTTGCTGTTATAACAGGAGCTGAATAGTTTTTACTAATCGGCATCAAACTACATTTGTCGTCAATGTAATAATGTTCGTTATTATCTGTGATAATTCTCATAACAGGTTTCCGCTGTTTAATTGTGATAGAAATATTTCCGGCAAAGTCGCAATAAACTTCTGCATTGTTTATATATGGATCGTCCTCTAACACTTTCTCAATTTCATCAAAATTAATGTTATCCAGTTTAACTGAGTCTATGTTTATATTATTAGTAATCAACAAGTTATTAACAGATTCTTCATTAACAAACTTATGTGGCTCATCAATTTGAATTATCTTGGACACACTAATTATGTTCTCAGATTTTCTTATTGCAAAACTTAACATTACAATTAAATACGCAAAAAGTAACGACCACTTTAATATTATAAGCAGAGCTTTTTTCATTTCTGAAACTCCTTTCGAATTATATTTACAAACTGATCTATATCTCCTGCTCCCATTGTAACCAATAGTTGAGGCTTAATTGCTTTTAACATTGTAATAAAGTCTTCTTTTTCGCAAAGATATTTGCTATCTGATTCGGCAAGATCAAGAATAAGTTCAGAGCTTATACCATCTAAGGGTTTTTCTCTTGCCGGATATATTGGCAATAGGATTAATTCATCGCAAACACTTAAACTTTTCGCAAATTCTTTGTAAAAATCTTTTGTGCGAGAAAACAGGTGAGGCTGAAATACTGCTGTTATTTTTTTGTCAGGAATTATTTCCTTGACAGCATTTAAAAATGCTTTTATTTCACCCGGATGATGTGCGTAATCGTCAATGTAGATTATATCATCATTTTTAATGATAATATCAAAACGCCTTACAACTCCCCTGAATGATTCTAGGGATGATTTTATTATACTGATGTCAACATTATTGAGTATTGCAGCAACAGTCGCTGCTAAAGCGTTCTCTAGATTATGATTTCCTCCAATCTGATATTCAACATTTTTTATTTCTATATTTTCTCCAAAGATATCAAAATAACAGCAGTTGTTTCTATACTTGATATTTGTTAAATTAAAGTCGCATGTTTGATCGTTTAGTCCATAAGTATAAACATTTATTTTCTCGGACAAATTTTCAAAAATTCGTTTATCTATACTTTTGTTAATAATGAGATTCCCATTTGTTTTAATTTTACCTGCAAATTCAACAAATGCATACTGAAGGGTCTCAAAATCGTTATAAATATCCAAATGATCTGCTTCAATACTAGTAATGATGGCTGTATATGGACTTAGATGTAAAAATGATCTATCAAACTCATCTGCTTCTGCTACAACATAATCGCTATTGGAATCGATATAAATATTTGAGTCAAAATTTTTAGAAATTCCGCCCATAAATGCTGAACACGATTTATCAGAGTTCTTAAACATCCATGCAGTAATGGTTGAAACAGATGTTTTTCCGTGTGTTCCCGCAATTGCAACGCCAATTTTATCGCGACTAATCATTCCTAACACCTCAGCTCTTTTTGATAATTTAAATCCATTAGCAATAAAAAAGCTAAGTTCGTCACTATCACTAGGTATAGCCGGAGTAAACACGACCAAAGTATTTTCAGGACTTTTAAATGTTTGAGGAATCAATTCGGGACCATCAGAGTAATGTATATCAATCCCAAGTTTTTCAAGTCGCTCACAAGTGTCGCCTTTTACCTTATCGTAACCGGCAATATTGTAACCATTTAAATGAAAATATTGAGCTAAAGCACTCATTCCAATGCCACCAATACCAAGAAAATATATGTTTTTATATTTATTTTCCATAAGCTAATTTATGAACTTCTTCTGCTATTACATCAGCAGAATTAAACAAAGCTAATTTCAAAATATTTTTACTTAAAACATCACGTTTTGTCGAATCATTAATCAACGATATTGATGAATCAACCAACTTTTCGACAGCTTCTGTATCCTTAATCATTAACGCGGCATCCTTTGTACTTAATGCCAGTGCATTTTTAGTTTGATGATCTTCGGCTACATTAGGAGATGGTACAAATATTGCCGGTTTTCCAACAATACATAATTCAGAAATTGTACTAGCTCCTGCTCTTGAGATAATTATATCCGCAGCAGAATATGCATAATCCATTTTGTAAATAAAGTCGCTAACATAAATATTTTTCGAATCAAATTCTGCGACTTTTGATTTTGCTACATCTATATAATGCTTACCAGTTTGCCAAATTATTTGTATGTCGTTTTCAATAAACTTTTCCAAACCCGATGCAATGCTTTCATTTATAGTTCTGGCACCAAGACTCCCTCCAACAATAAGTACTGTAGGTTTTTCGGAATTTAATCCAAAAAAATCGAAGGCCTCATTCCTTTTTCCTTCTAGAACTGTAATGTCTTGTCTAACAGGATTACCGGTTTTAATAATTTTCTCTGGAGGAAAAAACTTTTCCATATTATCGTAGGCTACGCAAATTTTGGCAGCTCTTTTAGCCATAAGCTTATTTGTTATTCCCGGATATGAGTTTTGTTCCTGTATAAGACAAGGAATTTTAAGATTTGAAGCTGACCTCATTGCCGGACCACTGGCATAACCACCTACACCGACAACGACTAAAGGTTTAAAATTCTTAATTATCTTTTTCACTTTCTTTAAACTTTTTAAAAGTTTAATAAAAAATGTAAATATCTGTGGTGAGATTTTACGAGTTAATCCCATCACAGGCAAACCGATTATATCATAACCTGCAGCAGGAACTTTTTCCATCTCCATTCGCCCTTCAGCTCCAATAAACAAAATTTCAATTTCCGGATATTTATTTTTGAGTGCATTGGCTATTGCTACAGCCGGGAAAATATGCCCGCCGGTACCACCACCACTTATTATTACTTTAAATTTTTTATTCATCGGTACTAGAATTAATAATTTCTGACCCTTGTTCTTCAATTGATTGGGCCTCCTTGCTTCCATCCTCGGGTTCCTGAACACTACGACTGACACTCAATATTATCCCAAGAGCCATCCCTGTAAAGAAAATTGAAGTTCCGCCATAACTAACAAAGGGTAAAGGTTGTCCGGTAACAGGAAAAATATTTGTAGTTACTGCCATATTCGACAGTGCTTGTAAAACAATAAGAGTTGACAGACCAGCCGTTAGATATGCTCCAAATTTTCTATTGACTTTTTTAATAATCTTTTTAGCTCTCAAAAATAGATATAAATAAAGAGCCAAAAGTGGCAGAGCGCCAAAAACCAATCCCATTTCTTCAACAATAACAGCAAAAATATAATCGGAATATGGGTGAGGTAAAATATTTCTTTGGCTTGATTTTCCCGGGCCTTTGCCAAACAAACCTCCTGTAGCCACTGCAATTTTGGAATGACGCTCCTGAATATTTTCCTGATCATTAGGATCAAAAAAGCTCTCGAGTCGGTTGTTCCATGTTTTAAAACGTCCGACATCAGGGGCTGCCTTTATTGCAATCAACAACACCAAACCAAAGCCAAAAACTATGGCAAACATAATTGCAATAAATTTTATTTTCAATCTACTATAAACTACCAAAATCATGCTTATACCAAATAATAATACAGCTGTAGATAGGTCTTCCGGAAATATCAGTCCACAAGTTAAAACGATTGGAAAGAAAATTTTCTTTAAGGAACCTTCCAAAGATTGTATTTCGGCCTCCTTTATAGAAAGATTCCTACTTAAATACATAAGTAAGGCGACTTTTGCAAAATCGGAAGTTTGAAAAGTTATCCCCCCGGGTAGCAAAATCCATCGACGCGCATCGTTAACATTTAGACCCCATATTAGTGTAAAAACTAATAGTCCTAACGACAAGTACCATAAGTAAACAGAAAGACGACTGTAATATCGATAAGGGATATTATGCATCACAACTATTCCACCAACAGCGATCATCAAATAAAAAACTTGTTTAAGCAAAAAGAATGTAGTACTTCCTGATGATGATCTGAATGCCAGTTGAGCCGAAGCGCTATAAACGGACATAACAGAATAAAGGAAAAGGAATAAAATAATAATCCAGATTCCTCTATCTCCGCGGAAAATATTTGAGATACTCAACTTCATTTTAAAGTGATCGAACCGACATTTTAAATTGTGAACCTCTATCCTCGTAGTTGTCGAACAAATCGAAGCTTGCACAAGCAGGAGAAAGCAAAACAGTGTCACCATCTTCGCCCAGATAGTATGATGTTTTCACAGCTTCCAACATTGATGTTGTTTCAACAATTTGAGGAACAATATCACCAAAAGCTTTAATTAGTGCTGAGTTATCTTTACCTAAGCAAACAATGGCTTTAACCTTTGTTCTGACTAAATCTGTCAAAATGCTGTAATCGTTACCTTTGTCAACCCCACCGGCAATCCAAACAATTTTTGAGTTTACCGACTCCAAAGCATACCAAGCAGAGTTTACGTTAGTTGCTTTAGAATCGTTAATAAATTTTATTCCATGTACACTAATGACAGATTCTAAACGATGCTCTACATTTCTAAAATCTACCAGACTTTCTCTGATTATATCTTTACGGATGTTTAAGCATTGTGCAACAATTCCTGCTGCCATTGAGTTGTAAACATTGTGTTTTCCTTTAATTGCTAATTCGTCGATTTGCATGGTCATTTGCTGTTTATTATTAGACATGTAATTAATATTACTCTCTGAGTCGAGAAAAGCTCCGTTCTCAACTGATTTTTTGTTTTGGGTAAACTCAAACTGAGTAGCATTGATATTTCTTTTCGATATTTCTTTGATTATTGTTTCGTCATCAGAGCAGTATATGAAGCTATCTTTGTTTGATGTATTTTGCAATATTCTGAATTTTGAGTCAACATAATTTTGAAATTTGTAATCATATCTATCGAGATGATCGGGAGTTATGTTCATCAATACAGACAAATCGCTTTTAAATTCGTACATATTATCGAGCTGAAAGCTGCTAATTTCGATAACGTAATAATCGTAATTCTCGGTAGCAACCTGAAAAGCAAGACTTTTTCCAACATTACCTGCCAGCCCAACGTTTAATCCGGCTTTCTGCAACATGTGATAGGTAAGCATTGTTGTTGTTGTTTTTCCATTGCTACCTGTGATACAAATTTTCACAGCATCTGTGTATCTTGCAGCAAATTCTAGCTCCGATATTACCGGAATTCCCAGTTCTTTAATCTTTTTTATGATAGGTACAGTATCTGGAATTCCCGGGCTTTTAATCACTTCGTGTGCATTGAGAATCAGTTCCTCGGTATGCTTATTTTCTTCATACTCGACATTATACTCTTTTAGAATATTTTTATAGTTTTCTGCTATGGCAGATTTATCGGACACAAAAACTTCGAAGTTTTGCACCGCAGCAAGAACCGCAGCACCTGTACCGCTTTCTCCCGAACCTAATATAACGATTCTTTTTTCCATTTCTATCTAAGTTTTAGTGTTATGATTGATATTACAGCAAGAATAAGTGAGACAATCCAAAATCTGGCAACAATTTTTGGTTCCGGATATCCCTTTTTTTGATAATGATGATGCAAAGGCGCCATTTTAAATATTCGCCGACCTTCGCCATATTTACGTTTTGTGTATTTAAAGTAACTCACCTGCATCATAACTGATAAGTTCTCAACCAGAAAAATCCCACACAGTATCGGGATTAGCAGCTCTTTTTTAATAATAATTGCAAAAACTGCTATTATACCCCCAATTGTCAAACTCCCGGTATCTCCCATAAAAACCTGAGCAGGATAAGAGTTATACCACAAAAATCCAATTGCTGCCCCAATAAATGAAGCCATGTAAACAACCAGCTCACCTGTGTTGGGGATGTATAAAATATGCAGATACTCGGCAGCAATTCTGTTTCCGGATACATACGCCAAAACCCCCAAAGTGGCACCAATTATTGCCGAGGTTCCTGTTGCAAGACCATCGAGACCATCTGTGAGATTGGCACCATTAGAGACCGCAGTAACAATTAGAATTGTTGCAATAATAAAAATAAGCCATCCAACTTTGGCAGCATGCTCATCTAAAAACCAAACAATTTTTGAATAATCAAATTCATTGTCCTTTAAAAACGGAATTGTGGTTCTGGTAGATTTGACATCAATATACTCGACGAACTCTGTACAATTAGGATTATCGACAACTTCAACAATCTGCTGATCTGTAGTTCCCACTACCTTTGTCCTGATAACCACATCATCGGAAAAATATAAAACTCCTCCTATAATAAACCCAAGAGCAATCTGTCCAATGATTTTATACGTTCCCTTTAGTCCCTCTTTATTTTTATGCTTTATTTTAAGATAATCGTCCATAAAACCTAAAAACCCAAGCCAGACAGTTGTTATTAACATCAGAATAACATAAATATTTTCGAGCTTGGCAAACAAGAGAGTAGGTATTAAAATGGCGAGAATAATAATTATTCCACCCATTGTTGGAGTTCCTTTTTTCTGCATTTGTCCGGCAAGGTCGAGGTCTCGAATTTCCTCACCTATCTGGCGTCTTTGTAATGCTCTGATAATTTTTTTCCCAAACACAATACTTACAACAAGCGATGTAATCACCGTCATAGCAGAGCGAAATGTGATATACTCAAACACTCCGGCTCCCGGAACCCCTAATTCGTTTAAATAATTAAATAAATAGTACAGCATTAGTTCATTTCTTTAAAAGTTTCCAATAATATCTCCTTGTCATCGAAGTGGTGTCTCACTCCGTTAATCTCCTGATATTTCTCGTGTCCCTTACCGGCCACAAGAATTACGTCACCCGGTTGAGCAAGCATGCAGGCAGTTCTTATCGCTTCTGCTCTATCGGCAATTCTAATTGTTTTTCGTTTTTGTGCTATGTTAATACCCACAGCCATATCGTCTAAAATCTTCTCTGGATTTTCTGTTCTGGGATTATCAGATGTCAAAATTACTTTATCACTCATCTCGGCTGCAATGGCTGCCATTTCGGGTCTCTTACTAGTATCTCTGTCACCTCCTGCTCCAATTACAGTAATAATTTTTCCTTCTCCGTTAAGAACATCAGCAATTGTTGTCAGAACATTTTTAACAGCATCGGGGGTGTGCGCATAATCTACAATTGCACTAATTCCGGAATTCGATTTTAGAGACTCGAAACGCCCCTCGACAGGTTTCAACAAACTTATACCTGTTAAAGCCTCTTGCTCATCCATGCCGGCAAGAACAGCTGTAGCATAAACGGCAAGAAGATTATAAGCATTAAATCTACCTACAAATGTTGTCCAAATTTCATTATTATTTATATTCAAAAAAGTTGAATCAAAATGCGACTCAATTATTTTTGCTTTAAAGTCGGAAATAGAATTAAGAGAATATGATAGACGCTTTGCTTTTGTGTTTTGAATAATTATCTGACCGTTTCTATCGTCATCGTTTGTAAGTGCAAATGCCGATTTAGGCAGCCACTCAAAAAATCTCTGTTTTGCTTTTATATATTCAGAAAAAGTTTTGTGAAAATCAAGGTGATCGTGAGTAATATTAGTAAACACTCCACCACAAAAACTAAGTCCATAAATGCGATTTTGAACAGTCGAATGAGAACTAACCTCCATAAAACAATACTCACAACCTTCACTCACCATATCATTTAGATGTTTGTTTATTGTAATTTGATCAGGTGTAGTATGAGTTGCATCAACACTTTTATCGTTAACAATTACTTTAATAGTAGATAGCAATCCTGCTTTATATCCAAGGATCTTGCTTAAATTATATAGACTTGTCGCAATTGTAGTTTTACCATTTGTTCCTGTAACTCCAATTAGTTTCAATTTTTTTGATGGGTTTCCATAATATTCGGAAGCAATAACACCCAAGGCCTGACTACTAGAATTTACCAAAATATATGAAACCTTGGCAGATATTTCAATTGGCATTGTTTCGCAAACGATTATGGCAGCTCCTTGCTCTATAGCCTTACCAATAAAGTTATGACCGTCGGTAATATTGCCAACAATTGCTACAAATATGTCATTTTTAGCAACTTTACGCGAATCAAATTCGGGCTTTTCGAATTCCAAGCTATTGTTGATAATTGAATCAACAGGTTTAAGCATGGATAATATTTTGTTTAAATTCATCATTTTAATGTAATTACAATTTCATCACCTTTTGAAAATGAGCTATTAGGTGCAGGCGACTGTCTGACAACTTTTCCGCGACCTTCAACAATAGGATGCAGTCCGTAGGACTCCAGAATTACAATTGCATCTTTCAGCCCCATGTTTATCACATTAGGAACTTTGGTTTTATCACTATAATTAATAGGTTTATAAGTAATTTTTAGCCCGTCAGGACTTGGCTTTACCCATTGTGTTTGCCCCATACTGTTATAGTTTGTGGAAATTTGCAGCCAATTAAATACTTTCTCGGTCTCCGACTTGTTTCCATTTTTAGATTCGGGTATTGTTTGCGTCACAATGAAATTGGATGTGAATCTATGAAATTTAGGATTTGTTGCATAGACTTTATCAGCAATTTCTTTAAAAACCGGACCGGCTACGATATTACCATAAAATCCTTTGCGTCTGGGTTTATAAATTGAGACGATACAGGAATATTCGGGTTCATCGGCAGGAAAATATCCAACAAAAGAAGAATGATATTGCATTGGCAAACTATCGCTACCATAATTAATTTGTGCTGTTCCGGTTTTACCGGCGATTTTATAATTCTCACTTTTTATATTTGATGCAGTACCATTCTCAACCACACCTTCAAGCATTGGTTTCACAATTGCTATTGTTTTTTGTGAGCACAATTGTGGGTTTAGCACTTCTGTATCAAATTCCTTAACAATCTCACCTCTGTACGATAGCGCTTCGGCAAAAATTGGTTTCACCATAATTCCGTTGTTTGCAATTGCATTGTAAAATGCCAGCATTTGCAGTGGAGTAATTTGCAACTCATAACCAATGGACATTTGAGTTAGCGAAAGACCAGACCATTCCTCATCGCCGGGTTTATGAATTACAGGAACAGCTTCCCCTTTAATCACGACACCAAGAGGTTTATCGAGATGCAATTTCCTCAATCCATCAACAAACTTTGTAGGTTTATCAATATAGTTTTCTCGAATTACTTTTGAGATACCGACATTTGATGAGACTTCGAAGACTCTTTGCAATGATATTGTACCATAGCCACCTTCATGGGAATCTTTCATTTTTTTCCCATAATACACAATTGTTCCATCTCCAGTTTCGACCATCTGATCGGGATCTACAAAACCATCCTCAAGAGCAACTATTAACGATGCCAACTTAAATGTTGAACCAGGATCAGTAGCATTACCTACAGCAAAGTTTAACTCTTCGAAATAGAAACCGTCGGGATGTTTTTTTAGGTTTGCTATCGCTCTAACTTTACCGGTTTTAACTTCCATTACCACAACAGTACCATATTCGGCATCATGTTTTCGGAGCTGTGATTCCAAAGCGGTTTCAGCAACATCCTGCAAGCCGATATCAATTGTAGTAATTAAATCTAAGCCATCTTTTGGTTCAATATATTGAGCGTCTTCAACAGGCATCCACATATTTCCGGGAATTCGTTCCTTTACTGTGTAACCCTCGACACCTCGCAAATATTCATCATAAGCATCTTCAAGCCCCACTCCAACTCTACGCGGCGAAGCTTCCGTTCCAATTGTTCGTCGTGCTAATTCCCCAAATGGTTTTTCTCTTTTAAAAGTTTTTTGATAAACAAATCCACCTTTGATGCGACCTAACCTAAGCAGCGGAAAATCCGACATTTTTTTAAAATCAGAATAACTAATGTTATAACTAAATCTGTAATATCTCGAACCACTATCTCGAGCATCAATCATTTCGTTTTTAAACTCTTCCAAACTTTTGTTTTCAAAAAGCTGCGCAAGGCATAATGCGAGCGAATCGATATTCTCATCAAAAACCTCTTGTGTTATTGCATCACAATTTAAGTCTATTCCAGCCTCAAAATAAGCAACAGATGTTGCAAGCAACTTCCCGTCACTAGAATAAATATCGCCTCTGATTGGCTCAATTGATGTATAAATCCTGGTGGTCTTAAGTGCATCGTTTATTAGTTCCTTATCATAGAAAAATTGATAATAAACAATTTTACCAACAATTAATATCCCAAACAACATCATTAAGATGTACAGAATATTGAGTTTTGCCAATATGTTGGTGCGATCGCTCATTCAGTTTCTATATTATAAGTAATCTTCTTTGGAGGTGTTGCCGACTCTTGCAATGTTGATCCCTTTTCTTCCAGCATTTTAAGTACTTTCCCTCTTCTACTGCTAGTCATTAATTGGGATTGAATCTCTATTTTCTCTGCCCTGAGATCCTCGATTTGCTTCTGAGTTTCTTCTGTTTCTCTAAAAACTTTTTCGGCATGAAATCTATTGGATATATAAACTAAACCAAGTACAAAAAGCACAATAATAAAAGGAATCTGCTTCCTGACAATATCAGAAGCCACAATTGAACCATTCACAAATCCGCGAATAGTTGCCTTTATTTCCTTTTTTGTAATTTTTGATTTCTCACTCATATTTTCTCTGCTATCCTCAATTTTGCTGATTTTGCTCTTGTATTTTCAATTGTTTCCTTTTCGCTCGGGATTATAATTTGTCTGTTAATGGCTTTAAATGGCAAATCGGTGCGACCAAACATATCCTTATGCAAATCACCTTTGGTATTACCGGTTTTAATAAGATTCTTTACAGGTTTATCCTCTAAGGAGTGATATGAAATTGCCGACAATCGTCCTCCCTTCTTTAAGACTAAAGGTGTTGAATCTAAAAACTCATTTAGTGAGTTGATTTCGTCGTTAACTTCTATCCTGAGTGCCTGAAAAATCTGAGCCTGATACTTTATCTCACGATTTTGAGGCATTACTGGCTTAATTAATTCTGTAAAACTTTCAATTGTGTCGAACTTTTTATCTTGGCGATATTCAATTATCAATTTAACTAATTTACCCGGGTTATGCACATCGCAATAGGATTTAAAAATATTATACAAATCCACATCCGAATAATCATTTAAAATATCTGAAGCTTTGATTGTTTGCTCCTGATTCATTCTCATGTCGAGATTTCCACCAAGTCGAAAAGAAAAACCACGCTCACCAACGTCAAACTGATGTGATGAAACGCCAAAATCCGCAAGTATTCCATCAACACCATTCAGCTTATAAAACTCCACATAGTTTCTTATAAATCTGAAATTTCCATAAATCAATGTAAATCTACTATCCTCAATTAGATTTTGATGTGCATCGGGGTCTCTGTCGATAGCAAATAAATGCCCTTTATGAGATAAATGTTTAAGAATTTCTTTTGAATGACCGCCACCACCAAATGTAACATCGAAGTAAAACCCGTCGGGGTTGATATTTAGACCTTCTACGCTTTCATTTAACAGTACTGGTTTATGATACATAATTAATCTTCGTTAAAAAATCCAAAATCACCGCCAAGAATATCGTTTGCAAGATCTGCAAAGTCCTCCTGAGCAATTTGTTTTGTATTGTAGTTTTCGTTTGCCCATATCTCTATTTTTCCCTTTTGTCCAGCAAATACCAACTCTTTATCTGCTCCAATATAATCCAGAAGCTTCTTGGGAATTAGCAGCCTATTACTTGAATCAAAGTACAGTTCAGCTGTTCCACGATAATATTCACGTAAAAATTCAGCATGTCGCTTATTAAAAGGGTTTAATTTTTTCTTCAAAATTCCGGTCTGATACTCCCATTCATTTGCTGTGTACAAAATCAGACATTTCTCGTAAATATCCTTTTTTAGAACTAAAGCAAGCTTTTGCTCCTCCTCAGGAATCTGACGCTTTAATTGTGCGGGAAATATTATCCTACCTTTAATATCGAGTTTTCCATTGTATTCGCCAACAAACATAAAATGCATTTTTTAATGTTGATGTAAAAGTATATATATTTATCCCCACTTTAAAACATTTTTCTCCACATTTCTCCACATTGTTAATAACTTTTATCCACCACACACACAAGTACCTGAATATCAGTCATTTGTGATTATTCAAAATTTGTATTATTTTTGCAAGAAATTAACAATGGGTATTATGACATCAGAAAGTCCACTTCAGATAGATGTTTTGGGGATCATCAAATCGAAAAATCCCAAGGCAGCCAAGCGAATTCCTCGTTTTGTTATTCGTTATCTGGAACGCATAATACATCAGCAAGAGTTAAACAAATTTCTCAAGGACAGGCAGGGTTTGGTTGATATGGATTTTGTTCGTTCGGCAATAAAATACATGGATCTAAGCATTGAATTTTCTGGTTTTGAGAATATTCCTAGTGGCGGAAAATTTTTATTTGCAGCTAATCATCCATTAGGGGGATTAGAGAGCTTGGTTTTTATGGAAATTATCTCACAAAAGTTCGACAATTTTGTTTTTGTCGTTAATGATATTTTGATGGCTTTAAAACCCATGAGTGGTCTATTTATTCCCGTCAACAAAGTAGGCTCACAGTCTCGCGAGAGTGTAGATAAAGTCAACTCTGCCTACTCATCAGAGAAACAAATTCTATTTTTTCCTGCCGGATTAGTTTCTCGTAGAACAAGAGGTAAAATCGTGGATCCTCCATGGCAAAAGAGCTTTGTAAGCAAAGCAGTTGAATCGAAGCGAGACATTATACCTGTTTATATTGAGGGAAGAAACTCTAATTTCTTTTATCGTTTAGCAAATTTTCGCAAATTTCTAGGAATTAAAACCAATATCGAGATGCTTTATCTTGTTGACGAGATGGTAAAGCAAAAGGGAAATACCATAAAAATAGTATTTGGGAAACCCATACCGTACACAAAATTTGACAAGTCGAAAACCTATATTGAGTGGGCTGCATATCTAAAAGACATTGTCTATTCAATGAAATAGTGGCTAAACATTAGTTTTATCGAAACTGCAAATTTATTATTGATGAAATTTCCATTAAGGTTTTGTAGAGATAAGGTTTTGATGAAGCTCATCGAAACTTTCTTTCAAGAAACGTCTAAATAAAACTATCGACATTAATTTCATTAACCGTATTAGTGTATATTAAGAATTCACTGTTATTGAAAAAAAGGCAACTATATAGGTCTGTCATCTTTATGTGTTTGATTTTTGTCTTACGATTTAAAATAAATCGCATGGGGCATGGGGCATAGGGCTAGTATTGTAGATAGCAATATAATTGTGCAATACCGAAATGAATTATTTAATAGTCTAAACGACGCTGCGCTTGTTTATACTAAAAATAATTTCAATCGGCATTTACCAC
>JAFGVU010000220.1 GCA_016937855.1 Bacteroidales bacterium
CTCAACCTCACTCCCTCCACACTCACAATCCTCCTCAACGCAACCACAACTATCAGTTTTTACAAGCCACATTACTTGGGGGTCGTAAGCAACACCTGCCATAATAAAGCCGTTATCGGAAGTTTGTTTAATTGATAATAAAGATCTATCTCCAATTGAGCCTTCAGCAGAGTAATAATGCTTTGAAATACTATCTCCATTTGGTGATAAATGAAACAAACCAACATTATTATTGTCCTTAATTGTTGCCCAAATATCACCATCATTAGCAACTGCAATTGTCCCTAAACTAGTATACTCTGCTTCAATACCATACTCCTTGTTCCAAACTTCGTTAAAGTCAGAATCTAACTTAATAAAACGGTATTTTCTATTATAAAAATCTTCTGAAATTGGGGTGGTAATATAACCTACTGGTAAAATGTACTCATTTTGAGATGTTATACCAATCGTAAAGATTGATCCATCAGGATAAGAAGGATGGCCATAATGCTTAGTCCATTCCTGATTTCCGCCACTATCTGTTTTAACAAGATATCCATCTGTGTTTCCAAGACCACATTCTCCACCAATAAGAAATCCATTATCAGGAGTTTCGACAATACAATAACCTGCATCATATCCACTAGTTCCATACTTTTTATACCACAGCATATTACCATCGCTGTCGGTTTTTACAAGCAACACATCGCCATCAGCATCACTTTCATTAGTGTAGCCAACCAAAGCATAGCCACCATCCGAAGTCTGAATATGGTTGTAGAAAGCTGTAAAATCAGGATTGTCAAAAAATAGTTTTGTCCATATCGTGTCGAAGTTTTGGTCAAATTTAACTAGTAAACAAGTGTTGTTTATCTCATTTTTTCTAGAACCAGCCAAAGAAAAACCACCGTCAATATTTGAGATAAGAGAATTTCTGGTTCCATGATAATAACTATAGTATGAATCTCCATATTTTTTTGTCCATACCGTGTCTCCATAAAAATCTGTTTTAATAATAAAGATACGTATCCGGCCATCATTCACATCAAAACCCAATCCTACAAATCCATCCTCCTGAATAATAATATTTCTCAATCCAGGAGTATTTCCACTATAAGTTTTATTGAAAACAATGCTTTGAGCAAAAAAAACATTTGCACTGCATAATAAAACAAATATCAATGTTGCTTTTTTCATAAAAATAGTGTAGTAGGGAATTTTTCCCTACTACAAATATACTGCATATTACTTAATAACGCCAATTTGTTTGGTGAACTCTCCGAGCTTCAAAATATAGTTCCCTTCACTGAGTTGAGAAACATCTATTCTTTCTAGCCCAAATTTGTTCCTTATACTCTGACTTAACAAAAGTTTTCCTTCAATATTATAAACTTCAATTTTACTTACAGGTTTATCGTTTACCATTAAGTACTCTACCCATATTTCACTACTAGCTGGAGAAGGATAAACTTCGATCAAATCATTAAGATCAAAACTTTCTGTATTTGATTCTTCAATTAGAGAAAAGCGCATAGAACGATTATCCATTGGTAAAAAGATTTCCGGTTCAAATTCGGCAAGCCCAGCTTCGCTCAATAATATCTGTGCTAAACTGCTTCCTCTATGTGAAGGATTATATGCAATAGCTTCTAATAAACTAAGATTATTTTCAACAATAGTCAGATAGGCTTCGTCTGTATAAGTTGTGTCAGCAAGGATAATGATCTCCTGCAATTCGGAGAACTCTGACAGCTCAGTTTGTAACGAGAGATTCTGATTGCTCGCTAAATAATCTAATTCATTAATTTGAGTTTGAGCATCCGTATATCTACCATCTGCAATTAGGATTGGTATTACTAAACATTTAGATTCAAAATAATCATCGTTCATAAGGAAATTTACTACCGAATCTTTTACCTGAGGGATAGAATCGTTATTAAGTCCATAGCTAATATAATCGTTAATTATTAAGTTTTTATCGAATTCTATATTTCCGATTTCATCCTTTAATTGAATAACAGCATTTGTACCTGTTTGCATTTGCTCAATATAATTCTTATGAGGCGCAGGTAAATCCATAGTTTCAAGTTCTGCTCTTGCATTAGGAGGCAATGGCGAACTAGCCAGCAATACATTGGTCTTTGCTATTACATGTCCGTTAACACCTGTTTGCATAAAAGCCACAAGTACGGTATCGGATAAGTAAGGAGAGATGTTAAGCAATTCGTTACAGGTTTTATTAAAATTGTTTGGTTTAAGATTCTGAACTTTCTGTAGAACTTCTGCTGTATTTCCGCCATCAACAATATCATCCATGTTATCATTTAAGTTAATAATATCAGATTTTCTTCTTGATATTTCGTGACCATAATCAATTACAAATGGAGAAAGTCTTGATGGACAAGTGCTTGCAATATTTATATTAGTTCCTATTTCATCAACAGTTACAGTACTAGATGTTAGTCCTGTAATATCAGTAATTCCATCGCCAAAATTATTACACCAATACTTATAATTAAAACTATAATCGTAAGAAGTCTTAAATGCAGACTCGCTACTAGGTGTTAGATTTCCAATTTCAAACTGGTTTGCAGTAGAAGTGCTATTTTGAGGGTACTGAGAATCATAGTACCCTTGTTGTCTTTTTACATTACCGTCTTTAATAAAGTTTTGTGTTCCATTATTGTTATGATAATCGTTGCATTGGATAAATAGCCCAAGGCTTCCGTCTTGGTTGCTGTTTGTGTAATATGAGTGGAACCCGCTACGTGGATTATTAAAATGGTTCCTGTAAACTTTGTTGGTGTACGTTCCAGAGTTATTGATTACCATGCCAATGGTTCCATTATTAAAAGTATTGTTCTCGATGTTATAACCAGTACAAGATTTAAGATAAAGACCAACATTCTTTGTTAAAATGCCACCTTGTTCTTTATTAAAAGTGTTTGAAGTTATTCTTGGAGTAAGTACATTCTGCAAGTATACTCCCATTGTTCCGTAATTGTTAAACTGGCAATGTTCGATTTTAGCTGTATTTGCTTCAAGGTTTGTAGCCCATATTCCATAATATAGCCCTGTGAAAGTTGAAATTGTAGCATTAGCACAAAGTAAGCCTTGTACTTGTAGTAAAGGGCAGTACTCCTTTACTGTAAATGCTGAGTGTTTAGAAGTAACACCAATTCCACGACTAGCCCCACTCAAGATATCATTTGGAACCGTATTTGAAAAACTATTTCCTAGGAAATTTATGTTTGAGCTATGAAAAAGATTAATATGTGAAACAGGTGGCTCAATAAAATCTTCGTTTGTTTCAAATTGGCATTTATAGACGTAAGCTCTTGGTTTTATTTCTGGAGCAGAACTAGTAAGAATGGCATTGTCATTATATACATACAAATCTACCCCAATTGGACAATTAATAAACTTGCTATGTTTAATTTTCACTACTGCATTATATAAACCATTTGCTGCGATATTTGCATACATCAATGTTGAATTTGTAATGTGCAATTGGCCTGGCTCTAAACTAGGATCAAATCCAGCACTCCCAAAATCAGGACAATCTCCTTCTGTATAAATACCGGACCACAATTGATGAGGACATCCGGTTGTAACTATTGAATTATTAAGAATTAAAGAGTTTTCTTGTTTAACTTTCCATAGTGTCTCAAGAATATTATCATATTGTTGAGTAGCACAATAGATTGTACAATTTTCAAAAGTTACGTCATGAGTAATATCTAGAGATTGGTTACCTTCAACACCAATACAAATTATCTTATTCTCATAAAAATTTTCAGTTAGAGTTGCGGTTGTATAGACATCGTCAGGATGCCAAGGGAAATGCATTGCTGTTTGAAAAGCAATCTGGATTTCATTATAATACGGGTCGTTGTCATCAACAATTACATTGAATGATAAATTTGGACTGAAGTTTTCATTAGTTTCAATTATGTAGGTGCCAGGCTCAAGAAACTCATATACGTCAGATACAACTTCAAAATCTTGTGCTAAATAAACTAAATATGGTGGCGTCCCTTCACTTATTGTAACCTCAACTGTTCCATTATAAGGATAAACACATGTGCCAGGAGTACTTTCTGCAATGATTTCTGGGCAATCGACCGGAACAATGAATTCAAGCTCATACCTACAATTAGTATCAGCAGATCTTAGTTTTACTTGATAAATGCCAGGATTGTGAAATAATTCTAATTGATTGTTTGGGAAGATAGTATTGTCAGAAATGTAAAGAGATTCGCTAAAGTAAATTACACTCTCAGATAAATTCGTTATAACTAACTGAAAGACTCCACCATCAGTATTAGCAATAAACTGTACAATCCCACTACATATATCATCATCCTGATACAATACAGTTAAATCTTCAATTTCGTTAGCAATTTCAACATAAAAATCATCTTGGGAAGTACAACCATTTTCATCGGTTACTGTAACAAAATATGTGTTGGTTTCAACAACTGTAATTGTTTCACCATACATACCATTGTTCCAATTGTAATAAATTCCACCGGTTGCAGTCAAATCAATACTTCCTTCGCAAGCAAAGCTATCTCCAGTGATTTCTGCAATCGGATTATTTAGGCTTTCAATAACGAATTCTTCCATAATGGAACATCCTATCATATCTGTAACCGTAACATTATATGTCCCTTCCTCCAGATTACTCAGAAAGGATGATGTTGAACCAAAAGCATTCGGGCCACTCCAATTATATGAATATGGTTCTACTCCGCCCATCGTGAGAATGATTAATTCTCCATTAGCATTGTTTTCGCATGCGGGAGAACTTTGATAATCAGATATTATCAAGTTGCTTTCTGGTACATTTATTTCAGCAACAGTTGTACAATTATCATTAGATACACTGACAGAATATGTCCCTCCTGTAATAATATTTGTTGTTGCATTTGAGCTTCCATTACTCCATAAGTATCCTGTGCCTCCATATGCTGTAATGGAAATTTCATCACCGGGACATAGTCCTGTAAACTCTGAAAAACTAACTTCCGGACTCTCAAGTACTGATAAATATCCTGATGTAGTTTCTGCACATATTTTGTCGCCATAATCATATTCTACAGTTATTGTGTATTCGCCTTCGTTAGAAGTTTGAATATTGCCAATAGGCCACATATTGCTAGCGGGCCCGTTACCATTTGGTCCTTCCCAAGAGTAATTTACAGCATTTGCGGTTGTAAAAGTATGTTCAGAAATAAATGTTATATCCTCACCCTCGCAAGCCTGTATGTCACTTACTGTTGGATCTGGAGATTCGTAAACGGTGATTGTGATTTCATCTTCATCTGAACAACCATCTGTTTCAACGTAATAGCTTATTGTGTAAATTCCTGGTCCAATTGTAGGATCAAAAGTTCCGGTTGTGTTGACAACTCCATCAATTGTCCATTCTCCACCTGGTGTTACTGCTTGCAATGTTACTGCTTCATCATTTTCACATAATGGAACAACAGGAGTTATTGTTGCATCTGGTCCGTAAACTGTTATTATTGCAGTTCTGCATGCATAAGTAGGATCCCAATTACCATCACATTCACCACATATAGTAATTGTATGAATCCCTATTCCTGCTTCTGATGCAGTGAATGAAATTATTTCATCGTGACCACTACTTATTATTTCAATACCATTACTTGTATAGTACCACTCGTGTTGGACTTCATCATATGGCAATGGAGTGACCTCATGTATATAAAGTGGAGTATCGTCCTCTATGCATATTGAGCATTGAATTTGCACATTTATATTACTAGGTTCAGGGGTTTCCTGATTAATCTCACTTAAACCTTGCGAAGAAGTTATCCAAAAACAACCTTCATCACACTCACATGGGTCTCCACCTGAGCAACATCTCATATCTGGATGTACATTGGGGTCTTGAACCCAAAAATCTTCTCCAACCGGTTCCGCACTTTCAGAAGGGTATAGCAGAGGTTCAACCTGAAAGCATTGCATCTTCACAGAAAGTACCGAAAAACTTGAAGTATTATTACTCAAATCAGTTTGGTTGGCAGCTAAATACTCAAACTCCGTACTCACCTCAACACTCCAATCCCCATTCCCATTAGTAACAGAACTTACTAAATACTCGTTTGCATTTTCTGAACCAGTACTTCCAAAAACCTCCACGGTGCTATTTGGCAAAGCCGTTCCTGAAAGAATTCCGTTTGTATATCCGTTTATTATCGGTGGTTGGATGTTGTTGTTCGAATAATTTAACATAATAGCTTTTCCATTATCAAATATTTGATTTCCTGATATTTTCGTTTCTTGCGTACTGTTCAGAAAAACGCCATAAGTCCTGCAATTTTTTATCGTGTTTGCCATATTTGTTCCAGTTCCACCAATTGTACATTGATACGATTTAGATAAATAAATTCCATATGACTTTGTTACTTGATCAACAGTTTCGTTAAGCAATACCTCAATTTCATTCCCATATACTTCAACGTTTTGACAGCCATTAATAAATAATCCAATAAATGGTGTCTTAGTTGAACTATTCGAATAATTGAAAATGATGTTTTCTGCAACTAAAGAGTTGTGACAATCTTGTAGCAAAATCCCATTTTGTGCAAAAGAAGTTATCTTCAGGCCTTTGATTGTTACATTGGTTTTATATGCATTAAATACAGAGTTTTGCTTATTTTGTGCATTAATAATAATCTGTGGGTTACCAAAAGTATAACCTGATTGAGTTCTGCCATCAATTACAGTTGTGCCAACAATTTGAGGCAAATAATAATTAAGTGTAATTTCATGTGGTCCATTGCCAGCAATATTAAACTCGATAACAGATTCTGCATTATCATCATTTGATTTATTAATCGCCCATTGCAATGTTCCCAACATGTCTGGGTCACATTCTGCATCATTAAACTTGTATGGATCTGTAAACGGATTCGGATCTGTCGTTTTGGTAACTACATAAACATTTTGGCAAAAAACTGTTGCAGTAATCACCATTAATATAATGTATAATACTATTTTCTTCATAACTGTAAAATTATTTGGTGAATACTAAGTGATTACTTTCTTGCTCTGCATCATCAATTGCATACATAGTGATGAAATTGTATGCCTCGGATTGTTGTTGAGTCAACACAATTGTGGCAGAAATAATATTCTCTTCCAATTCTTGCATTTCGTTGCCAATTGAAAGATAATATGTTCCATCACTCACCGAAATTACTCCGTTTACAGTAACAACATCTCCAACACTTTCGTCAGTGCCAAATAAAATTATGACACTTTCTACTGACGACAAATCATTTACCTTGCATAAAACTGCAAGTGTTTCTCCATCAC
>JAFGVU010000221.1 GCA_016937855.1 Bacteroidales bacterium
AAATAATTTCAATCGGCATTTACCACTGTAGAAATAATATTACGTCCTCATGCAATCGGACTATATATTATTTCACATTGGTATTATATGATCCCAGACCTTTATGAAACTCGATGGAACCCCGAAGGGCTCGCTGAAAGCAATCGCGCTTCAACCCCGAATAAGCAATATAGATTTTTTGCTATTGCACAATTATTAGTATGCTTATTCGAGGGTAAACAGGTTCTGGGAGATTGCGCTTCAACAGGTGGTTTTAGAATTCGGATTAAAGATATACAACCGTACTGTCAGCAATATAAAACGTTGTAACATACGAGCCTCTACCTATCCAATAACCATTCGCAGGTGCTCCTGTAATATTGGTTTTTACTTTTGCAGGATTTGCAAAAGGGTTACCGTCTGTAATCATATTTCGGTACCATGACGACCAAAAATTGTATGCATTGTCGTCAATTGTTGAAAGTTTTACCGAAATAGTGTCACCTAGTTTGTAAAAAAGCTCGGAAAGAAAATCACTTTCCTGATCTTCGGCGTTAAGATCTTCAAAATCGTTATAATAATCATTTCTTTCAAATCCTCTAAATATTGGAGCATAAGTGATACTGTTATTGTTGTCGAGTTTGTCATCAACCAGATGTATGCCAAAATATGGACGATAAAACCAATTGTCTTTTCCTTCTTGTTTAACAGTTACGGTATAATAATTTCCAATTTCAGGTTTGTCTTTCCATGTTACTGATATAAAAGTTAAGCTATCATTACCTTCTAGAATTTCAAAATTTACAGAGTCGATAGCTACTGTATCACGAATTTTGGTAGTTGCTAAATATTCGTTTTCCTCATAAATGATTTTTAAATCGTATGATTCTCCAATCTGACCTGTAAATTTAGTTCCTTGATAAGCGAAATAAGGCCATCTGTTTAAAACAACAGAGTTTAGTGTATCAGAGACTCCATTATTGCTTACAATTACTAAAGCCTGATTGTCTTTAATGATTGTGTTTTTTACAAGTGTGGAGTCAATTAGATCAAAATAGGCAAGATTTTTTGTTAAAAACACCACAGGATAATCGTCAAGTTCAATAAATCCTTCGACAGTAATTTTTTCGGCTGGTCTTGGAAGATCAACAGTAATGTCTTTTTCACATGAAATAATTATGAAAAATATTGTGGCGATTAAAATATATATTATGCTTTGTTTTTTCATAGTTTTAGAATTTAAAGTTCCATGTAACAGCAGGTAGGATTGGGAAAAGAGAAACTTGCTTTGCATATGTTGTAAAGGTTCCGTCTTCGACTGTACCTGATTTATCAAAGTAAATGAAATATGGGTTTTTTCTATTGTAAGCGTTAAATACTGAGAAGTTCCATGATGATTCCCATTTGTCAGTTTTTTTATGTTCATAGGTAACTGATAGGTCTAACCTGTGATATGGATCCATACGATAAGAGTTTCTTGTTGCGTATTCACTAACCAGTTCACCATCGATCATGAATAAACCAAGTGGGAGAGTGGTAGTGTTTCCGGTTGCGTACACAAATACAGCAGATGCAGTCCATTTGTCAGAGAGTTGATATGTTGCAGTTAGAGATAAGTCGTGTCGTCTGTCATATTTTGCCGGAAAAGGTGCTCCATTATCAATATCATCAAAAAATCTTTCAGTTTTAGACCATGTGTAGCCTATCCAACCTGTAAATCTTCCTGAGCGTTTTTTTATAAATAGTTCAAGACCATAAGAATAACCATCTCCAAAAATAAAGTAGTTGTCAGCATTGTCGGCAACATCATCACCGGGCAAGGCTCCATCAGCATACTCAATTAAATTAAAAAGGTCTTTGTAATATAATTCAACTGATGTTTCGTAATGATCATCAAAAAAATTACGGAAATATCCAATTGCGTATTGTCTTCCGGCTTGTGGTTTTACAACATCACTACATGGTACCCATAAATCAGTTGGAAGTGTTGATGCAGAAAGAGATGCCAGATGAATAAACTGTTTGTTTTGCATGAAAGATGCTTTAAATGAAGAGTTCTTATCTAAACCTATCTTTATTGAAGCTCTCGGTTCAAATGAATCGTAAAATGCGACGGACTCATTTTGACCGTAAGTTATTGTATCTATATTATTAATAAGGTATTCATCTTTAACATAGCGAGTAAAAGGACCACGTTGATTAAAAATTGCAGCACGTACTCCGGCATATATTGTAAACCTGTCGTTGATTTTATAGTCATCTCCTAAATAAATTGCTGCTTCGTGTGCATATTGTTTTCTGGCGGATGAAAAATCATAAACATCTGTTCCAAAACTTGCACTCACAGAATTTGGCGTGAAAATATGGTAAGTGTACATACCTCCAAACTTTACTGTGTGTTTAGGGTTTGGAAGCCATGTAAAATCCTGTTTTATATAATAGTCTCTTATTCCTGAGTTTTGAATAAACTGAAATCCACCATCTTCGTCTTCGCTGTCTTCCATCTTTACTTCAGTTCTAAATTTGTAATCGGCAGCAACAAGAGTAGTGTTTGAAAAGAACTTACTATTAAAAAGATGATTCCATCTTAACGATGCCATTCCATTACCCCACGGAATGCTCATGCCAAAACCGGCATCAGTACTTTTAAAATCAAATATGTCTTCGCCATAATAGGCACTAAAAAATAGACGATCTTTATCTGAGAATCGATAGTTAAATTTAGCGTTTAAGTCATAGAAATAATAACCAGAGCCTCTAAATGGAGATGTTTTTTTAATAAATGGTTTAATTAAGATATCAATATATGTTCGACGAGCTGAAATTAAAAAAGAACTCTTGTCTTTAACAATAGGTCCTTGTAAAGTTAATCTTGAAGCAATGGTTCCGATTCCTCCTTCTGCTTCAAATTCCTTCATGTTCCCATTATTCATTTTGATATCCAATACAGAACTTATTCTACCACCATATTCTGCTGGCATACCTCCTTTGTATATCTCCATGTCTTTTATAGCATCTGCATTAAAAACCGAGAAAAATCCAAATAGGTGCGATGCATTATAAATAGTAGCTTCGTCGAGTAAAATCAGGTTTTGATCGGGGCCTCCTCCACGTACATAAAAACCGGAATTTCCCTCCCCCGAAGATTGAACTCCCGGTAAAAGTTGTATGGTTTTTAAAATATCGACCTCTCCCATAAAGGCGGGCAAGGTTTTTACTGTTTCGACAGGCAGTTTTATTACACTCATTTTGCTGTCTTCGATATTACTTTTCTTTTCGCTGCTTACAACCACTTCCTGAGTTACATAAGCAGAACCGCTAAGCTCAACGTTTATGCTCTGATTTGATTTTAAATTAACTGTTTTAACTTCTTCTTTGTAACCGATAAACGAATATATGATTTCATAGTTTCCGTCGGGTAGGTTGATAGAATAAAATCCATAAGTGTTAGTTGTGGTTCCTGTTCCTTTATCTTTAACAATTACATTGGCTCCTATTAGCTCCTCACCTGTGTCTTTATCTTTTATGTAGCCGCTAATAGTATGCTTTTGTGCTATAAGAGCATAAGCAGAAAACAGCATTAGTAATATAGTTGATAGTCTTCTCATCTGTAAAAATTTGTTTGCAAAAATAGCATTTTGTTTGTCAGTAAAAGTATAATTAACATTATAATAAGATTAATTGTTTTCGGTTAAGTAAGGTTTTTTGTCGGTAAAAATAATAAGCCTGTTGTTTTTTTCTGTTTTGGAGAAGAGCAGTGAAAATATTTATAAAAAATTTGCCATTAGAATAAAACATATTATTTTTGCATGCACTTTTGAAAATATCATAATTTTAGTTTATTCGGGGTGTAGCTCAGCTCCGATTTTCAGAAAAAATCATGGTGAGCTGACTATTGAGTAAGAAGTTTTTTGAAATATACGATATTTAAGAAGAGACGCTAGATTTTTTCATTAAAAATCGAGAGTCCTCGAAAAATTAAGAAAA
>JAFGVU010000222.1 GCA_016937855.1 Bacteroidales bacterium
AAATAATTTCAATCGGCATTTACCACTGTAGAAATAATATTACGTCCTCATGCAATCGGACTATATATTATTTCACATTGGTATAAATACCAAAGAATCGAATTCACAAAGATGTTTAGCATAAATTATTTACAATTTTTTCCATTTGGTGTAGAACAGATTTAGACTATTAGTTTTTTACACATCTAACTGATCCTCCATCATTTTTTCGGCCCATACCACTGTCAATTCTGAGTTCGGAACTATTAAAAATATTACCGGTATAGGCTTCATCTGAAATAATCTCGTCGCTTGCCCACCATTTAACTATAATAAATTCCCAAACAAATTGTCCTTGGTATAATGTCCCGCCAAATCTAATTCCACTGTTCTTTCCATTAAAACCAAAAGCATTGCAACCATTCAAATCATTATACCATCCTGATACAGATTTTAATGCATAGCCTTCAGTTCCAAGATAACCATTTGAGCCTACATAGTTTTTTAGTTGCTGCCATTCGGCAGAACTTGGCAGATGCCAGCCATCAGGACAAACTCCTTGTACTCCACTTGGATTAGAGGAACTACTTACAGCATTATCTCCCATAGCAGCAGCCCATGAATAAAGTGCCCCATAAGGACTACTTGTATTATTATTGTAGTAACAAAATGCATCATCAGTATTATTTGCAAGCAAATTACCCCATGTTATACCATCTGTTATGTAAGGAATAGGAGTGCCATCCGGATAATGTGTGGCTTTAAGATTTTCTTTTAACCAACATTGAGTTCCAATTTGAACTGTTGCATAAACATTGCCGTTAATATCCATAACATAGCCACATCCCGGAAACTCAGATGTTGTGAAGCTTTGTTGATTTCCATATGCTGTTCCAATACTATTCGTTGCATAAGCTCTAACATAATAAGTTGTATTTTCTAAAAGTTGAATAATATTGCTTACAAATACACCAGAGCCAATACCATCACTAGTTTTAATATCAGCTATTGTAGGATTACTAGATGTACTCCAGCATACACCTCTTTCTGTAACAGAACTACCACCATCATACGTAATATTTCCACCGCAAGTAGCAGACACCGGTGCAACATTGCTTGGATTATCTGTTGTTAGAGTTGGGATATCAAGTGTTGTAAACATTTGTTGATTACCATAAGCAACCCCTACACTGTTTTTTGCATAAGCTCTAACATAATAGATCGTTCCTAATGAAAGTCCTGTTAAGTTACAAGTAAAAGAACCCAATCCACTACCTTCAATTGTAAAATAGTCTGCAATTGTTGGATTCGAAGATGTACTACAGCAAACACCACGCTCAAATATTTCTGCTCCTCCATTTTCTGTAATATTTCCACCACAAGTTGCCGTTACTCCGGTAATATCACTTACGCCATTTGTAGTTAATACTGCAAGATTGAGTAATTTTCCGTTTTTATTTAGTACTCCACTGGAAGACACATCACCATTTTGATTTACAAAACTTGTACTTGTGTTAGTTTGCTCTCCAGTGTTTGTAATTGATTGGGAGAAAGCAATACTACACGAAAATAATAGAACAAAGAGAGAACCTATTTTAATTGTATAGTTTATAAGCATAATTTAACTGTTTAAATTAATCTTTGATACAACGAACCGCACGCCCGTCAGCACGTCGCCATCCATCGATTGAAGAGCTACCTGTAGTGAACCTAAGAGAATTAACATAAATAGCCGACTCGTTAATAGTGCTTGACCAATAGTTACCAGATCCACCACCAGTAAATAGAAGACCATTAGGACCTTGTCGGTAATAAGTCATGGGGAGTTTAAGGGGTGAATTAAATGCTCCAACAGAATTATTTGAATTCCAAGATAATCTTTCTTCTTCCCATTCCGAAGCTGTTGGAATACGCCAACCACTTGGACATGGATTATTTATACCATAAACGCCCTGCCACAGATTATCGTTTTGATTAATTAACCAATCAAAAGGTTCATCAGGAGCCAAAATAAAATCACTATGTCCTGGTGTATTGACAGAGCTTAAAGTGGTTGTAGTTACACTAGTAATCTCTTGATGACCATCAGTAGCTCTGCCCCATTGATATATATATCCAAAGGAGTTAACATCAGTACTACTAGAGGCGATATTTGAAGCTCCCAAATTGCGATCAAGCCAACACTTGCCAGAGCTAGATACAATTCCATATCCTACTGGTGGAGAAACTCCTGCACAAGGACTAATTGTTGTAAAACTTAACTGATTACCATAACTTGTGCCTTGAGAGTTAGTCACATAAGCTCTTAAATAATATGTTGTACCGGGAATTAATCCCGTAATACTGCTAGAAAAAATTCCTATTCCTGCACCATCCGTTGTATGAGAATTTACTATTGTGGGGTTTAGAGAAGTGTTCCAGTATACACCTCGAGCTGTAGCTGGTAATCCCCCATCAGAAGTTACAGTTCCACCACTAATCGCTGATGTTGTAGTAATATTTGAAATAGGTGTTGAACTAACAATAGGGAGATCACCTGCCAATGTCATAAAACTAACCTCATCACCATAAGAAACTCCTTTGGCATTTTCAGCATACGCTTTCACAAAATACTCTGTATTGTAGTCAAGTTCGGTTATGTTAGCACTATACACCCCGTCCTGGTAATATCCGGTATGTATTTGGTCTGCAATTGTTGGATTTGATACAGTATTCCAACAAAAACCACTTTGTAAAATACTTAACCCACCATTATCAACAATACTACCGTTAAATGTTGCGCTATTTGTTGTTATATTACCAATTGAAATTGTTTGAACAGTCGGAAATTGGAAGATCTTACCCGAAGAACTGATTGATGGAGTATTTGAAACATTTCCATTTTCACCAACAAAATTATCACTAGTTGAACTTTCTTCCCCGTATTTTGTAACAGCAGAAATAGGTTCATTACTCACAATTAGTTTATATCCCTTTAAAGTATCTGGAACCTCATACGCCATTCCGAAAAAAGTAATTCTATAATCTAAAACAATTTCCAACTCATTTAATCCAATACTTTCGACTCCTGGCAAACCCTCAATAGTAAAACAACCATTTGTGTTTGCTAGCCAAAACCCGGAATTTGTATTAACAGTATATGTTAGATTTGATGGTAAATTTAAAATGCTAAACACCCGAACAGAATCAACAACAAGAGTATATCCCTGCAATTCAACTTCTGTTGGAATAACGGCATTAATCACCGTACTATAAGCTTCTCCAACAACTGCGGGAGGAATATTTGTTATTGTATCAGGATAAAACCCGGGATCTGTATAATTTAAATCCGGATTACATTGCGCAAATAAAACACTTTGTGCAAAAAATATTGCTATTACTATAAATAATATTTTTTTCATAATAGAGTGTTTTAATAATAGTATTCTAATTGGATTCTATCACCAGCATCTAAATCATGATTCCCATTGTTAACAGGGTTATACTCTAAACTTGTCCCTGTTGCCGTAAATGCCGAGTTGCTAATTCTTACACCATTTATATACAATTTAATAATACAATTAGTAGCTGGAGTATTTGAAAGAGTAAATGTTGTTTGCCCTTCTGTTGCAGCAAATTCATCTACAACTTCAACTATTATTGTTTGCGCGTCTGTTATTCCGTATCCACTTAGTGTAGTCGGTGTAGATGTAATTTCTGACCAATCTCCTGTTAAATCGTCACTAGCATCCGTATCCATATTAGCGGGAATATCTGTTAGGTCGTTATAGCTGCCACTAAAATCATCTGTCGCATCAATATCCAAATTTACAGGAACATCTGTAAGGCTATTATAACTGCCGTCAAAGTCATCAGAATTATCAGTATCCCAACCAGTAAAATTTGGAGTATTTTGCACATCAGACCAATCCACACTTCCACCAGCAACCTGTCCAGGCTCAAACTTACCTGTTATTTCATTATATATAAGAGCATCCCCATCTTGAACACCAGTAAGATCTATATAAGCAACATCACCTGCGGCAAATGCATAAGGTACAGAAACAAACTCTATTATTCCAAGAGTTAAATCAAAGGAAAATGTATTAGTTGGATCATATTCAATTTTTAGAAACTTACTTGCATCTGCCCACGCAATGTTTTCAAATGTACCAACAGTGACATAATTAGCATCTCTGCCAATTTGAAACGAAAACGAACCATAAGCATTGGTTTGCAATGCACGAAGTTCCTGGTAAACAACTGTGCCCTCGGGAGTTTCGTCAAGAACCGACAAACGAATTTGAATATTCGTATTTACCATTGGGTTACTATCTCCATCGCGAGCAATTGCCTGAAAATTAATTGCTTGCGGAACTTGCGCAAATAAACTTGTCAGTCCTAAACTAAAAATTGCTATTAGCAATAAACCTGATTTTTGTAATAATTTTCTCATTTTATTTTGATTTTTAGGGTTACAATTTAATAAATTTAATTTCTCCGATATTTTCGCCTAGCACAGAATATCCTTTTATATAGTAATTACCAGCAGTTAATTCAGACACTTTAATTTGGAATATTCTCTCTGTACTTGATTTTGTTTGTTGCAAAACCAATTTACCTAAAGCATCAAATACCTGAAAAGATACGGTTTCGCTTTTTAGTCCGTTGATTTGTAGATTTAGTAAATCCTCAACGGGGTTTGGATAAACCAGTGTTTGCATTTGGGTTTCAATTTGCATAGGATTTGATGTTGGCACATCGGGAATCCCGCCTGTATCTTCTTCATCGCTTTGTCCACCGGCATCTAAACTTATGCCATCGGCATTAATCGAAAAAACGAACAACTCGCCTATGGTGGCACTTATTCCTTCGTTAGAAATTCCGCCGGAAGAAAGGGTTACACGGTCGAGGTTTTGGGCTTGCAAGGCGCTTAACCCCGCAAGACATAATAATAAAATTAAGGATAAATTTCTCATATTGCATTCATTTAATAATTATTTAATAGTTAAAAAGCTCTAACTGCTCGAACATAGTAAGTGTTGTCTTTAACGTTGAGGTACGGAGTGCCATCGGAAAAATACTGTGTTCCCGCGTAGTCTGACTCGTAGGCCGAATACTCACCTGAGGCTTCACTGGAACTCCAATAATAGGTATCAGTAAAACTGCCCAAACTTTGAGTATGTAAATTAGCATACATTAAATTTAGCTCAAATAAGCTGGGTAAATACCAATCGGTATAAGTGTTTAAAGTCAAATCATAGCAAATTTTTGCAGCTATACCTGCTGTTGTACAACCTGCAACTATGGCATTGGTATTAGCTGATCCTGTATTTATTTCGAAGGATGTACCGCCAATAGCCGTACCGGTACATCCCCAAATAGCTCCTGTGCTTTGGTCGCTCTCGGCACATACCAAGCCGTGTATTTCGCCTTCTACATAACCCGCATCTCCCGATTGGAATATGTAAAATACTATTCCACCATTTGCAAAGTCCCCTATTTGTAAACCTTCAGTTACTGTAACATAGCCAATTTTTGTTTTAGTTGAACTTAAAATGCCGTTACTTGCGGTTAAACTTACAGTAAAACTGCCTTCACTTATGTATGTATGAGTCGGGTTTTGCTCTGTTGATGTATTGCCATCTCCAAAATCCCATTGCCAATTAGTGGCTTCTAATACAGAATTGTCAGTAAAAATTACTGCGTTGCCTAGTGTGATGTTTGTTGCATCAGATGAAAAATCAACCACTACCATACCATTATTTTCAAACAAGTTTATTAATTGATCAACATAGGCTTTTGTAGCAACATCTTGTGCATCGGTAGGGTTTGCAATGTTTTTTATTTGGTTTGAACCGCCATCATTACTTTCTGATAAAACTTCAGACAAGTTTTGATCATCAGACAGAGTGGGAGTATTTGTTAAATCATTATAGTCCCCAGTAAACGCATCGGTAATTCCATAACCTGCTATTGTTGTTGGGGTATTATTTAAACTGCTCCAATCTCCATCAAATAAAATGGGTTGATTGGTTAAGTTATTGTAATCGCCATCAAACAATATGGGTAAATTTATTAAATCGTTGTAATCGCCGCTAGTTGAAACTGTAGAAAAATCTGGTTTGTTTTCTATATTATCCCAGCCTATATTTGCCGAACTTGCTTGTCCCGGCTCAAACTTACCTGTTGCTTCGTTATAAACCAAAACATCGCCATTTTCGGCACCTGTAGCATCAATAAACACAACAGTTTCGGCAGCAAAAGCATAAGGAACGCTCACAAATTCGATTGTGCCAAGAGTAAGAGTAAATGTAAATGTATTGCTTGGGTCGTAATCAATTTTTAAGAATTTATTACCTGTTTCCCACACTATTTCATCAAAACTACCAGCAGTTACATAATTTGCATCTCTACCAATTTGAAACGAAAACGAACCGTAAGCATTGGTTTGCAATGCTCTTAACTCTTGGTAAATTACGGGTCCTTCGTCAGTACCATCTAAAATCGACAGTTGAATTTGAATATTCGTATTCACCATTGGATTACTATCTCCATCGCGAGCAATTGCTTGAAAATTTATTGCTTGTGGAATTTGGGCAAAAATACTACCTAAACCAATTAGGAATAAAACGATTGTTAAGTTTATTTTTTTCATATTGCATTTTATTATTATTGTTTTACATATTTTATCTGAATCTGATTTGTTTTTCTATTTCAATAAGTTCTAATAAATAGTGCTTTTCTAATCTTCAAAACCGCCATTTGGGATTAAATTACTACCACCGTTTTCTGAATAAGAAGCATTATCTATAACTAAAGTAGCGTCACCGTCCCAATTTGGAGAATCATCATAAAATCTTAATTTAATGTGAGCTGTAGTAGCTCCTGAAGGAACTATTCCCGCATATGTTAATGCTTGCCATGCATCAATATCTTGGGAATAAATATCTAAATAATCAGTAAACGTATCCCACTCTATGATCATTCTAACTCTACCAGCTGAATCAAAGTCGTACACATCTAAAGTATATGAAAAATTAGCACCAGCAGTAACATTAAACTCGTCTGATATTATATCTTGATTTGTAGTACTTTTAAACGTAACAGACATAGCTTTTGCTCCTTCACTAACCATTTCGTTCGTTTGATTTGATGTTATTCCTTCCGTTAATACTGTCCAACCACTGGGTGGTGAGACAAATGATATTATAACCGTATCTACTGATACTTTACAAGCAGTAGAAATAGTCCATTTAAGATAGTATTCTTCATCTGCTACTCCAGTAAAACCACTATTAGGATTGTTAATATCATCTAATGTACCTCCACTCCCGCTAAGAATACTCCAACTTCCGTCACCTTCAATTGGGGAATTTGCAGAAAGAATTATATTATATCCTGTATCATTGACTGTTTGGTCTAGTCCTGCATTTGCTATAGTTGGTTGTGGAAAGCAATCATCGCTTAAAATTATCCAATTTATACCATTCCACATTAAAACAACTTCGTCTGTGCTATTATAGGCTAGTTCTCCTACTTGGGGTGATAGCAAATCTAACTCAGCTCTTGTAACTGTTTGTATTAATGCAACCTGACTTATTGGCAATAATATTGTATTCCCATTACTAATTGATAAATTGTTTCCAGCAACGGATAATGTTTGTATTTCATTATTTGGATCAGCATCATTCTCAGAGCTAATATAGCCCATATCATTTGTCAAAGAACTTACATTTGTAGGCACACCCGTTAAACTTGCATATTGTCCGTCAAAATCATCGGAATTGTCCTGATCCCACTCGGAAAAATCCGGTTTGTCTGTCAGGTCATTAAAACTTCCACTAAAATCGTCAGCGACATTATTATCATAATTTGATAAGTCAGGAGTATTTGTTAGTGAGTTATAATCTCCATCAAACAATAAGTTGGCATTATCAGTTAATTCGTCCAAATCTGCAGGAATATTAGGTGTTCCATTCAAATTACTATATTGTCCATCAAATAAAGTCGGTTTATTCACCAAATCATCATAATCCCCACTAAAATCATCAGTTACATCTGTATCCAAATTTACCGGAACATCTGTAAGGCTACTATAACTGCCGTTAAAAAGTGTAGGTTGATTTGTTAAATTATTGTAATCGCCATCAAATAGCAAGTTAGAATTATCACTTAAATCTGCAACATCTGCTGGAATAGTTGGAGTGCCGTTAAGACTACTATATTGTCCATCAAATAAAGTAGGTTTATTAGTTAAATCTTCATAATCTCCACTAAAATCATCACTAACATCGGTATCGTAATTAGAAAAATCCGGTTTGTTCTGTACATTTTCCCAAGTAACACTTCCAGCCGTAACAGTTCCCGGTTCAAACTTTCCAGTTACCTCGTTGTAAACCAAAACATCGCCATTTTCTGCGCCTGTGGCATCAATAAACACTACAGTTTCGGCTGCAAATGCGTAAGGCACGCTTACAAATTCGATTGTGCCGAGGGTTAAGTTAAATGTAAAAGTATTTGTGGGATCGTAGTCTATTTTTAAGAATTTACTACCGTTTTCCCACTCAATTTCTTCCATTGTGCCAATGGTTACAAAGTTTGCACCTACACCAATTTGAAACGAAAACGAACCATAAGCATTGGTTTGCAAAGCACGTAATTCTTGATATACAACAGTGCCTTCGGGAGTTTCGTCAACTACCGACAAACGAATTTGAATATTCGTATTTACCATTGGGTTACTGTCGCCATCGCGGGCAATTGCCTGAAAGTTAATTGCCTGAGGAACTTGGGCAAATAAACTTGCTAGTCCAAAACTAAATATTGCTAAAAGCAATAAAACTGATTTTTGTAAAAATTTTCTCATTTTATCTTTATTTTTATAGTTACAACTTTATGAATTTAATTTCTCCGATGTTTTCGCCAACTGTGGAGTAGCCTTTAATAAAATAATTGCCACTAGTAAGTTTAGATACATCTAATTGGTAAATTTTTTCTGCACTTGATTTTGTTTGCTGCAAAACCAATTTACCTAAAGCATCAAATACCTGAAAAGATACGGTTTCGCTTTTTAGTCCGTTGATTTGCAGATTTAGCAAATCCTCAACAGGGTTTGGATAAACCAGTGTTTGCATTTGGGTTTCAATTTGCATTGGATTCGATGTTGGCACATCGGGAATTCCGCCTGTATCTTCTTCATCGCTTTGCCCACCGGCATCTAAACTTATGCCATCGGCATTAATCGAAAACACAAACAGCTCGCCTATGGTAGCGCTTATTCCTTCGTTAGAAATACCGCCGGAGGAGAGGGTTACACGGTCGAGGTTTTGGGCTTGCAGAAATGTAATGCCTAAAAATAGAGAGATGAGAATTAAAAATATTTTTTTCATGGTATTGTGTTTTATTTTAAAGTTAAAAATAGTTAATTCTTTTCAACAATTAGCTTTTTATGCATAATATTATCACCACTTTTTACTTTCACCAAATAACTCCCCGCAGCCAAACCGCTAACATCAACAGTTTTTGTATTGTTAAGCTTTAGCATTTCCTGGCCGGTAATACTGTAAACTGT
>JAFGVU010000036.1 GCA_016937855.1 Bacteroidales bacterium
TAATTTGTCCCGAACCAGAGGTTCGAGGATCCTCGATAAAAAAAGAAATTGTAATGAGTTTATTTTTTTTCGAGTCTTCTAAAATAGAATTGGAATTGTTTCTACTAAACTAATACAATTTCTATTTTATCGGGATTGATGGAAAATTGGTGACGACGGAGAAGTTGGTGTTTGATTAAATAGTGAAATATACAAATATTCATAAAGCCTTGTTTTGCAAGGCTTTTGTTTTATCCACCAATCCATCCCTTAACCACATCCTTCACATTTTTCTCCTTCGTCAGCTGCTCCATATTGGCTGGCGGAGCGTAGCCATTCTTCCTGGCATATAAAAGGTTGTTTGTACACCTTTGCGAACAAGCGTAAGAACTTGATTTGAAGCTTTCGTATGGAGTTCCGCACATCCAGCAGACCTTCAGATACTTTGTTCTGCGGATCGGCTTGGTTACAGTTCCTCCGAGCGTATTATTATAAACCCTGGTTGCATCTGATACTTTTACGGCAATAATATTTTGCCGGCACATTTCTTCTGTAGTAATAAGTGTTTTCGCTTTCATCGTTTTTTGATTGTAAATTTAATACAGTCCAGAATTTAGATTTCCGCTAAACTATTTTATCAGAATTTAAACCGTACTAATTACCTCTATTTTTTATTATGAGCTGATTATGACCTTGTTATGAGTACCAGATGAGCTTGTTATGAGGTTATTATGATGTTATTATGACAATACTATGACCTCACTATGACTTTACTATGAAGTTACTATGAACAAAACATTGAAGAAATATTGAGTTAGCAAGGGCTCTCCGCTATGAAAAATTAAAAAAATAAAAAATCTTTTTAGGATATAATACTATACTATTAATTAATACAATCAAAAACAAACAACTCACCGCACCACCCACCTTATTTGTATTATGAGTGTTTTGGCTATTTGTAGCAAATATTAGTTGTGTATGGATAGGGGCGATTAGCCAAAATTTGTCAAAGCAATACATCTGGGAACAGGAAGAAAAAACTGCAAGGTCTGGGTGAAGCCCCCGAAAGCTTTCGGGGGCGTAGGTTCGGGTGTTCGCGAATTTTCTTCCTGTTCCGATTTGCGGTCGGTCTTCAGAAAGAAAACTCAAATTTCTATGCTGCCATTTCTTTAATACTGGCTGTTTTTAATATGTAATCTGCTGCTGCTTGAGCTTGAGAGGCTGCCGAGACTACAAACTTTTTATCATCTTTCATTACTTGCAGCCAATTATCAATATATGTAACATTGTCAGTTATTCTGCTTTCATAACCTAGAAAAGCCAAAATAAAAGCTGAGTTAATCTCTGCAATCAATTCTTCGAAGGCATACTCTTTAGATCCAAATTTGTTTTTTACTGGTCGGTTTAATCTGCTTTCTGCTCCTGTCCAGTGTCCATTATGCCGATATCGGCATAATGGACATAATGCCGAGTCTGTGATAATGCCGAGTCAATATCTTATATTGTTGATATTCAGCCTCTCCTCTATTTCTTTATCGGCATAATATTTACTATATTCTTGACCAATCAATTTATTAGTGTAAATTGTATTTATGCTGATTTTAAGGCATTTTGCATTTTTTAATTTTAAAAATGTAATATTATGAAAACAAAAACAAAACTGTCAAGAGATGAACTAAAAACAGAGTATCGAAAATTTCTTACTAATCATAGAGGATTAGCAGAATCAACCATTAGAGATTACAGCATGTTTGCTGATAGATTCTTAAAGTATAAGTTTGGTGAGACCCTTGGAGACTTATCAACAATAACGGCTTATGACATAGCTAATTTTTTACAAGATTGCATAGGTCACTCTTCAATTTATAGGGATAAAACTCTTTCGTCCTACCTTCGTGGTTTTTTACGGTTCTTATTTCATAATGAACTTATTGAGGTCAATTTGGCTCTTGGTGTGCCATCCGTTAAATTGAAGACTTCACGTCGTATTCCTTATCACTTGAATGTGGAGCAAATAGATGAACTGCTGGCTGCAGTCCGAAACTTGCCATCTTGTCTTAGCAGAAAACGTAACTATGCAATGGTTTTGCTTATGGCACGACTAGGTCTTCGACCTCCAGAAGTAGTTAGAATGCAGTTGGATGACATTGATTGGCGTAAAGGAGAAATACTAATCCGTGGCAAAGGTGGTTATCAAGATAAATTACCTTTATTAGAAGAAATTGGTGAAGCAATAAAAGATTATATAGTCAATGATAGGAAGGGAGTTTCACGTCAATTGTTTGTTGCATATCGACCTCCATATCTTCCTTTTAAAAGTTCCCAGATTTTGACAATAGTAATTAAGAGAGCTGTGAAAATCACTAGCATTCCAGAACCAGAGCCTTATACGGCAAGTCATTTGTTACGGCATAGCCTTGCAACAAATCTTGTTCAAAAGGGGGCTAGTCTTGAAGAAATTTGTAATGCTTTGAGACATCGTAATCGCAGAACAACATTATTATATGCCCGCCAAAATATTGATGGCTTAAGAACAATTTCACTACCATGGCCTATTGAGGAAGGAGGTCAATCATGAACCTTGCAAATGAATTACAACGTTATTTGAGAATCCGTCGTAGTCTTGGTTATAAACTTTACACAGAAGAACGTATCCTAAAAAGGTTTATTTTTTTTATGGAACAAAATAAAGAGACACATATTAATGCTGATATATTCTTGAAATGGAAACAGGAATTTGGCAAAGCTTCTAAAATAACATGGGCTAGACGTTTAGGAGTCATAAGGGGTTTTGCATCTTGGTTATGCAGTTTAGATCCTCTTCATGAAATCCCTTCACAGTCTTTGGTCCCTTTTTGCAATAATCGAATTCCACCATATATCTATTCCGATAGTGAAATCAAGAAAATTATCAAAGCCGCAAGTCTTTTACAATCTAAAAATGGCATTCGTGAGATTACCTATCCAGCATTTTTTGGATTGATATCTGTAACCGGATTAAGAATTAGTGAGGCTATTTCTTTAAATACTCAAGATGTTAATTTGAGAGAAGGTATTATTACTGTTCATAAGGGTAAAAATGATAATAACAGGAAATTACCAATCACAGAGAGCACCAACAATTATTTAAAAGAATATGCGAGAATAAGAGATAGGTTTTTGGGGCAAACCCCTGAACCTTTTTTTGTGTCGGATAATGGAATCCGTTTAACTGATTGTGCGGTCAGGTACAATTTTGCTGTTGTTAGTCAAATGATTGGTTTACGTCCTGAACGAAAAGATAATAAGCATGGTGTTGGTCCAAGGATACATGACCTACGACATACATTTGCCGTTAAAGTCATGGTGAATTGGTATAAAGAAGGCAAAAATATTGATCAGGAAATGATAAAACTTGTAACATACCTGGGGCATACAAAGCCTGCAAATACTTACTGGTACATTGAAGCTGTTCCAGAATTACTTGCATTAGCTTCACAACGTGTTGAAAATTATATGGAGGAGGCATTATGAAAGCTACAACTCTTCCATCATTAATGCAGAGATTTTTTACAGATAAACTTTATAATCAAACAGAAGCCAGTCCACACACTGTTTCCAGTTATAGAGATACTTTTAGGTTGTTGTTGAGTTTTGCTTCAAAAGAAACAGGCAAAGCTCCTACAAAGTTAAGTATTGATAATCTTGATGCTAAAATGGTCGCAATGTTTTTGACTGATATCGAAAATACCCGTAAAAATAGTGCAAGAACTAGAAATACGAGACTTGCAGCAATACGTTCTTTCTTCAGGTTTGTTGCAACTAATGAACCCGCCTATATGCTTCACTGTCAGAAAATATTGAGTCTGCCAGCCAAACGATATATTAAACGAAATATAGAGTATCTCAATGAACAGGAAATGCAAGCTTTAATAAATGCCCCTGACTGTTCAACATGGATAGGACGTCGTGACCATGTAATTATTTTGGTTGCATTACAAACTGGGCTAAGAGCTTCTGAGATTATCAACCTACAACGTTGTGATATTGTTCTTGAAAAGAGTGCTTATGTTCGTTGTGAAGGAAAAGGTCGTAAACAACGAGCCACACCTTTAAGACATGAAACAGTTAATATCATAAGAAATTGGTTGAAAGAGCAAAATCTAGATGATTATGATCCGCTTTTTCCTACTGTAAGAGGAGGCAGAATGAGCAGGGACGCTTTAGAGCTTTTGATTAAGAGACATACAAAAACAGCGGCTCTACAATGTCCTTCACTTATTGGGAAAAGGATTAGTCCTCATATATTGCGTCACAGTACAGCTATGAATCTGTTACATCATGGAGTTGACCAGGCAGTTATAGCTCTTTGGCTTGGGCATGAATCAATAGATACAACACAAATCTATTTTCATGCTGATATGAAATTAAAAGAGAAAGCATTGGCAAAAATGGAAAACCACCAAACAAAACCAGCCCGCTACAAACCAAATGATGAATTACTTGATTTTTTGGAAAACTTGTAAGATTATGCCGAGTAGTTTTGTCGGAATAGCCTAGTAACTAATGCTTTGCTATTCTGACTCGGCATTATCACAGACTCGGCATTATGTCCA
>JAFGVU010000223.1 GCA_016937855.1 Bacteroidales bacterium
TGGCATCTAGTTACATCTCCAATAACAACAGGAACAGCCGGTGTTTTTGAGGATATCTGGTTGCGTCCTTATGATGAAGCTCATAATACATTTGGTGATTATATTGTGCCTACGGAAACTCCTATGCCAACCGGCGAAGGATTTTCGGTTTGGGCTAATACAAACGAAACCCGTACTTTTACCGGAACAATAAATAACGATGCTGTAAATCTTACTCTTCAACGCACTCCCGATGGTGGCGATGTGCTAAACTTCGGCTGGAATTTAATCGGAAATCCCTACCCTTGTGCTATAGACCTTGATGCAGCAAGCGGCTGGACAAAAAACAATGTTGGGCGTGCAGTTTATGTTTGGGATGGCGGTCTAAGCGGAGGTCAGTATCGTGTTTATCTCGCAGCTACAGGTACTGAACAAGGCATTGCAGCAAATGGTGGTTCTCGCTATGTGGCCATGGGACAAGGGTTTTTTGTACAGGCAATAACTGATGGTGCAACAATTACTATGGATAAACCTGTTCGTGTTCACAATGCCATTGAGTTTCGGGACAGTGAAATGATTCCCGATATGATTAATATTAATGTATCTGGAAACGGATATTTTGATGAATCGGTAATTTACTACAAAGCTGAAGCCTCGGAGAATTTCGATTTCGATTATGATGCAGCAAAACTTTACGGAACATCTGCAGCTCCACAGCTCTACACAAAAAAGCAAGATAATTTACTGACTATCAATTCAATTAACGATTTTGACGAGCTTAACGGTAAATATGTTTATCTTGAAGTTGGTGCTGCCGGGGAATATATGTTTGAGTTTTCTCATAGTTTGGCGGGTTACTCGCCGGGAGTAAGGGATTTATTCACAGACCAATACATTTATCCAGAACAAAATTATGTGTTTTTTGCAAACCCAGATGATAATCCTCAAAGATTTCAGTTTGCTTATGACTTTACCTCAATTGATGAAGAAAGTAAAAATGATATTTCGGTTTGGGCATTTGAGAATATTTTAAGGGTAGAGGCTCAAAACGGAGAAGCGATTAATGAAATTTCGATTTATAGCATTCACGGACAATTATTAATGAAATTTAACGAAACTGAGAAAGATTTGAGTGGTTTGGCTCCCGCAGTTTATGTTGTGAGGGTAAATTCAAACGATGAAGTCAAAATAGAAAAAATTGTAATTAAATAATACACAAGAATTTAACTAAATTAAGTAACTATGAAAACAACAAGTAAAGTACAATTGATTACAGTATTAGGTGCGATGTTATTCTTTACATCGTTTGCAAATGCACAAGTAATTATTAGTGATGATAACTCGACAATTGGTAACAGTTCTGCAGTTCTTGATATTATTTCGGGAAGTGGAGACAAAGGATTGCTGATTCCAAGGGTTAGTATCCCATCTTTGTTGGCAGCAGCACCGGTAAGCTCTCCTGCAACAGGTCTGTTAGTGTATAATACTAATGGCACAACTGGTCCGGGATTCTTTTATTGGGATGGCGGTCAGTGGAAAGCTCTAAGTGGAAGTATTGGATCAGAAAGTGATCCTATTTTTACTTCATGGGACAAGGATTATGCTGACTTAACAAATAAGCCAACGATTCCAACTGTTCCAGCAAATGTAAGTGCATTTACAAATGATGCAGGTTACCTTACAACTTATTCCGAAACTGATCCAATATTTACAGCATGGGATAAAGACTATGATGACTTAATCAACAAACCAAGCATTCTGAACAGCCAATGGACCACAACAGGCAGCGATATTTATTATAATACGGGCAAAGTAGGCATCGGAACTACTACACCAGGTTACAAACTAACCATTGATGGTGCCGGAACTTCAAACACAGCAGTATTAGGAGTTAATGTTACTGGCGATGCAACTTTTAATTGGGCTTCTTCTGCTATTGCACCAAATCTTTCAACTGGGAATAATCTTATCCACATGATTGGTAAGGCTGAAAGTGAATATAACTGTGGGTATGTGGGATTTCATTTTAATGAATCTGGCAACTCAGATAATTATCTGACCTTCGGATTACATTCACACGATAACTTGCTAAATATCACCGGAGCCGGCAATGTCGGCATCGGAACAACAAATCCAACTTACAAGTTAGAAGTAAATGGTAATATTAAAGCACCTCACTATGGGCTTGATGCTACAGCCTATTTTCAGACCCAAATCATTGATGGTAGCACTGAAGATATTGTTATTGCTTGTGATGCCAATGATTTTTTCTTTTATGAACGTGAAAGTGATTTTTACCAGTTTAATATTGGTGGAGATGCAAAACTACGCATTCAAGCAAATGGAAATGTCGGCATTGGGACAATGACACCGACAGCGAAATTACATATTGCCGGTAATAATCTAGCTAATGCACTTTTGCTTGAGAATACTTCAGCAGATCTAGGTAGAAATTATATTTTATTCAAAACACAGAATGCTGAACAAGGCTATATTGGTTTAGGGAGTGCAAGTTCAAATGATATGTTTGTGGCTGCCTACGGTGAAACTAACTGTGTGAATTTTGAAACTAATCAAAATATAAGAATGAGAATTTTACCTTCTGGCTATGTCGGGATTGGCACAACTTCACCGGACGCGCCATTACATGTAAATGGCTCTGTTGTAATGAATGCAGGAGCAAGGTATTTTAATGGAGGTACCGGTTTGATTACAAATACAACTAATTTTAATGTATCTATACATGCAAGTAATGATATTTTAGCAAATGGTTCTATTGTGGCAACATCAGACAAAAGGGTTAAA
>JAFGVU010000224.1 GCA_016937855.1 Bacteroidales bacterium
GTCGAGACCCAAGAGAAATAAAAAAGAATAACAGCTCAACTAAAAAAGTGGCTTGAAAATTTTGAAATTAACAGAGTATATGAAACCGAAAAGCAAGTTTGGTAATGTTCAATGTGAGCAAATTCCAAATCCAATATATTGAGCCGTAATATTTTAAAAACATAACTAATAAAACAAAATAAACGAATGGAAACTAAACGCACCAGAATCATCACCTTAATTATTCTTTCTATTGTAATTGGAATGGGCATAATTATCTATTTTATGCACCCTGAAACGGAGTTAGAAAAAGTAACCAGTCATTATAAAAAGGAGCAAAATGAAGAGAAATTGGCTGCTGCCCGCTTTTTGATTGATAACATGGAAGGAAGTTATTCTTATAGTGGAGAAACTTATGAGATTATCAGAAAAGTATATAACAGTTTAAGTTTTGTCTCTGAATCAGAACGCAATAAAACACTTAAAAACAAACTTGACACCTTGCGGTACTTACCGGGACTGACTATTGAATACGATAAAGATAGCATTAAAGCTGAATTTCTTATAAAACATATTGATTTTGCTTACAATGTATGGAAAAAATCACCTTGGAATAAAGATGTGGGTTTCGACAATTTCTGCGAGTACATTTTGCCTTACAAATATAGAAATGAAGGAATCTCAGAATTCATTGGGCAATATAACAATATGTATTCTCCCATCCTCGATCATATTTATTTTGGGGAGGGAACCAGGTACAAGGCAATTGACCAGGACTATAGGGGTGCGCCGGATGTAAACAATAATCGAGACGATGGACTTGTTAAATTATTTCCAGAATCAAAAGGTTTAATATTCAGCAATATCGAAAATGAAAGTAGGGGGACTAAAACGCTCTTCGTTCAATACTCCAATGTGAAGCGACGCAATAAAATGAGGATACTTGTTAACAACAAAGATACTATATATGCCAACTTAAAACCCTTAAATAGTTTGCATAATTTTCCCAAACGTCCTTTGAAAATACCTGTTCAATTAAAACAAGGGTTAAATACAGTTGAGATTGCTGCCTGCAACGATACCATTGCAATTGATTACATCGAAATCGTGCCATTTGAAAAGTACTACCGGGATAATATAAACTATAATATTGTTGATGGCGCTAACTATGTCATTTTGAATGCAGCCAATAATAATTGTCTCGAAATCGAGAATGGCTCTTCATTAAACAATACGCTTTTATGCTACAATGATTACAAAGGAGAGGGGTATCAGCATTTCAATGTTCAGAACATCGATTATGGATTTCTAAATCTTTCTCCTTGCCACATGGAAGGCAATCAAAAATGTTTAGATGTAGCCTGGGCTTCAAAATCGAATAATGCGGCCATAATAATGTACGATTTTAACAAACAGTCGAACCAGCTATGGGCAGTTATCCCTGTTGGTCATGAAAAGTATAAAATCATAAACCGGATGAGTGGTAAATGTCTTGAAATCTCATCCAATAATAATCAGGTTGTCCAAAATGAATATTTAGGTTCAGAGCGTCAGCACTGGATTTTCAAAAGAGCGGATAATACTATTTATTTCGACAAAGAATTCCATGTAGCACAAAACTCTGTTCTGGAAGCCACACGAAGGATAGCCGAAGAGCTGGATTTTGATTGGATGTGGTTGGATACAAACCTGCCGGAATTGCCTGCCCGGGATATTTTAAACACAAAAATTGGAAATTGTGCTGTTGAAGCCCCGTTTCAACTCGCTGTTTTACGTTCGCTTGGAATCCCTGCCGTAATTGATTTTTATCCGGCTGGGGCAAATTCAAGCGTTGCCCATGAGTTTAATTCAATTATCGATAAAAACAATCATGCAATATATTGCCAGGTAGGTGAAATACCCGGGACAGGAAATGTACCAATGCCTGCGTCTAAAGTGTTTAGGACGAGCTTTTCAATAAACGAAAACAGCTTACCTCTTTTGAATGATAAAAATGATAGCATCCCTGCCCTTTTCCAGAACATTCATTTGTATGATGTAACAGATGAATATTGTGCCACAACGGATGTTAATGTTGACTTATTTAAACCTGATGGTGCGAATTACAAGTATGCCTATCTGTGCGTTTTCTCTAATAATGCATGGCATCCTGTTTGGTGGAACAGTATTTCAAACAATAGATGTTCATTTAAAGATATGGGGCTTGGTGTATTGTACCTGCCTGCTTATTATACCAATACTGAAAAAATAGAGGGTGCTGGTTATCCTTTTATTATAAAAAATGACAGTACGGTTGAAAAAATAATCGTTAACAAGGATACCGTTCAAACGCTTGTTTTAAAGCGAAAATATCCATGGAAAGGTGGTGGGTTAGATGGCAGGATGAACGAAGGTAAGTTCCAGGGGGCCAATAAACCTGACTTCTCCGATGCGGTTACGTTATATACTTTCAAGGGAAATACCGAACCCATATTCTACAACCTGCCGGTTAATTGCAACAAAAAATTTACTTATGCCCGTTACTGTGGCGCAAATGGAACCAATTCCACATTAAGCGAATTGATGTTTCTAAACGAAAAAGGAGTTGAAATTCAAGGAGAACCTATTGGGACACCCGGGAGCTATATGGATGCCGGAAATACATTAGAGAAAGCATTTGATAAAGACATATTAACCTTTTATGACGGAGCAAAACCAGACAGTACCTGGATTGGATTAAAATTCACGAAGCCTGAAATTATAAAAACAATTCGTTTTATACCCCGAAACGATGGAAATTGTGTAGAAATCGGAGATGATTATGAATTGGAATACTGGAATAACAGTGAATGGGAATCATTAGGCAAACAAACCGCAGAAACCGATTCGCTTGTTTACCGCAACTGTCCTACAAACGCACTATTTATTTTACACAACCACACCAAAGGAAAAGAAGAGCGGATATTTACCACTGACAAAAATGGTAAGCAAATTTGGTGGTAAATGATTAAAGTTTAGGAAAAATATTCCGACAAAAACAGAATGTATTTTATTGTTAAAAACCTGAAGTATATGAACATAAGTTAACTAAAACTTAAAATGATTCTTAACCAAAGACCAGTAAGTTTTTAAAACCGGAAGCGAGTTAAAAAGAAGCCCCCAACTCCCGAAAGTCGAAACATTTCGAAAATGGAGACTTCAAATTAATGTATAATCATGGAGGCCTGTTAAAACTACTAACTTTAAAACTATAACCATGAGTGAGATAAAATGTATTGAGAATTACATAAAATTAAAAGAAATGTTTAACAGGGGAGAAAGGGGAGACACAGAGTATTTTACAGCAAAGTTGCAAATAGGCAAAAGAACATTTCACCGTTTAATAAAGTGTTTAAAAGAAGTTGAAAGAATAAATATA
>JAFGVU010000225.1 GCA_016937855.1 Bacteroidales bacterium
AAAATTGTAGTTCGTCTTGCGACTTTCTACAATTTTGCTTTTGAGTTACTTAACCGTTAATAAACGGATAATCTCACCATGACTATGCGCTGCAATAAGTTTGTGACTTCAAAAAAGTGCAAAAAATCCCAAAACAGAAATTTATTATGTCTAGAACGTGATTGATTTTTTTTGGTATGCGCCCTAATTATCCTCGTTCGGGTTGAGTATAAAAAGCGAAAATTATTGTGTAGACATATAGTGCAAAGCTATTTATGAGTTAGCTAACTTCAAATTTATTTTCCTAATCAGCTTTTCGGATGTTTTATGGTAAAACCTCTTTTCTTTATAAGATAAAATCCATCTTATGCCATTTGTTGGGTCGCAGAGAAAAAGCTCATCAAAGTTGTAAAGGTCGGATTCTGTTACATCAGCTTTGTAAACTTCAATCCCGCTTTCGATGGCGGTATTTGTCACAAATTCGCAAAACACACCTAAATATTGTGGAGAAATGTTTTTGGGAATGATAATACTCTTGTCTTTTACACAAAAAAGGATAGAGTCTGTGGTACGCAAAATGATTTTTTTATCATTAGTTAAAAGCCACTCGTCTGCCTGATTATAGTCCGGACTGTTTTGTAATAGATATTCGGGACTAAATATCGGAGTTAAACTGTTATTGTAAATGTAATCAGGAATATGAATTTTCTTATGTACATCAATGCGCAAACCAGTTGTTTTATGCTCATACCATTCGGTGTCGGCTTTTTCAACAGTAATTAAAATAGAAACACTATTGTCGGAACTTGTTTTTCTATCAGATGTATTTCTAAAAACACTTATTTCGGCACAAAACCCTTGATAAATCCGATTTTTTTGTAACAATAATTCAAGATCTGTTGCAAAAATCGATTTTTTAGACAAAACAGGAGGTTGCATCTTTAGCTTTTTCATTGCATCAATCATAAAAGTAAAGTTATAATCGAGCAAAAAAGCTTTTGATGAGTTGCCTCTTAATTTTATTGTAAATGAATCTCCGTATTTTAGTCCGCGATTATCTGCAAACAAACATGGTTTATCAGCAGGTAGTATTTCGCTATTTAACATTAAATGTCTGGACATAGTTATTTTTGTTCTGCTATATTTTTGCAAATATCGTAAATGCTTTGATTCGATTCAATTTGTATTCCTTTTATTCCACATTTCTTTGCTGTTTCAATATCGCGTAATCTGTCGCCTATCATAAAAGACTTTAGAGGATCAATATTATAAACAGCCATGGCTTTTTCCAATAATAAGGATTGCGGTTTTCGGCATAAGCACTTCCCAAATTCGTCGTGATGAGGACAGAAATAAAAATCATCAACTTTAGTCTGGTAATTTGCAAGATATTCGCAAAACGATATATGCATTTCTAGTACATCTTTCTCGGTATAAAGTCCTTTTGCGATGCCACCCTGATTTGAAATAACAATAACTAAAAAATCATTGTCTTTTAAAAGTTTTACTGACTTGCCAATATCATCATTGATTTTAAAATCTTTAATCGAACAAGTATAGTGCCCGGCTTCGTAGTTTATTACTCCATCTCTGTCCAGAAAAACTGCTTTATTCATTATGGGATTGTCGTTATGCGGTTAATAAAGTATTGAAATAATTCGGGTTTTAGAATTAAAGGGAAAAAGAATCCAAAGACAGCTCCCCAAAAGTGGGCATCGTGCCCGATATTGTCATTTCTGCGTTTGGCCATCCGATATGAATATATTAAATATAATGCGCCAAAAACTACTCCGGGTATTGGGATAATGCCGAAGAAATAAATTTTATTCCACGGGTCGAAAAAAATGGAAGCAAACACAACTGCCGACGTTGCACCCGATGCTCCAACAGCAGAGTAATAATGATTGTCTTTATGTTTAAATAAAGTGAATAGCGACGAAAATACTATTGCAATAAGATAGAAAATAATAAACAAGATATTTCCAAAACTATCCCAGACAATATCGAAATAAACCAATAGGACAGAACCAAACGACCAAAATACAAGCATGTTGATTATAAGGTGAGGCCAGTTTGCATGAATAAATCCGTGCGTAATTAGACGATAGTACTCGTTTCTTTTAATTACCTGATAGGGCGAAAATAACATTTTTGAGAACAACTCGGGTTTTTGCCACGACGCATAGGAAAGTAGTCCGGTTACAGCTAATATTAAGAGGATTATTTTATTCATTAGTGTAAGATCTTATAAAACAGTTCTTTAGATAAATCAGAATCTTCGGGATTTACTGCGTCAATGCCTTTAAGTTTTGCATCGGTTTCTCGCAGATAAGAAATGATATTCACCAGCTTTGTGACATTATAATTTTTTGCAGCAATTTTATATTCTTCGACAAAAAACTTATTTACACCTAAAGCTGCTGCAGCATTAAATTGACTTTTATCGGTAAGGCTGTGATAAATCAGGACTTTTTTAAAATAATCAAAGAGTCTTGCTACAGTTGCAATTAAAGGATTGTTTTTTTTGTCTTTGGCAAAATAGTCGATTATTTTATAAACTTTTATTTTATCCTTGTAGCTTAGAGCTTTTTGTAATTCAAAAATATTAAAATCGCGGTTTACTCCAATGTTTTGAGCGACATCTTCTTTTTGAATTTGAGTGTCGCCTTCTGGCATTGTGATCTTTAGCTTTTTAATCTCGCTTGCAAGACGTGATAGGTCTGACCCAATACTTTCATAAAGAAGCCGAAGTGCTTCGGGGTGAATAGTTAAATTTTCCTGAGCAAGTCTTGAGCTAATCCAAGAGTAAACTTCTCTTTCGTATTTCTTTTTTGATTCAAAAATGATCCCGTTTTTTGCAATTAAATTGTAAATCTTTGTACGCTTGTCAAACTTGGCTGTGTTTTTAAAACTAAAGACCAAGATTGTTGATTTTACAGGATTTTCAAAATATGGTTCAAAGTCTTTAAACTTATCAACTTGTTGAGCTTCTTTAACAATAATAACTTGTAAATTTGCCATCATCGGAAATCTTCTGGACTGTTCAACAACAGTAGCAACATTTACATCCTTGCCGTATAAAATGGTCTGATTAAATGCCTTTTCAGATTCACTTAATACATTATTTGCAATGTAGTTCGTTAGCTCGTCAATGAAGTATGACTCCTCGCCGAAAAAAACATAAACTGGCTTGTATATTTTATTCTTTAAATCGCTTATAATATTTTCAAAATCCATAAATTTTAAAATTTTATTGCACAAAGGTAATTAAACTTGTTAAATTTTTGACTTAGTAAATCACGAAGTTTTACACAATTGCTCTGCACCTTGCTTTTATTCCATTGTTTGTTTTAGGTCGCCTGTTCGTTTGTGCCGAGCCATAGGCTCGAGCATCCTCGTTAAAAAAAGAAATTGCAATGCATTCTTTTTTTACGAAAATGCTAAAATAATAAATTGTAATTTTTAGTAAAACTAAATGCAATTTCTTATTTAACGGGATTCGATTGTTCGTTTATTCGTTTGTTCTTCCGTTCGTTTTTTCACACTTCAATTGTTCGAATTCTTCAAGTCAGATATCTGTCGTCGCTCAGTTCAAGACACTTTAGACATTCCCAACTTAAAACCTAAAACCTAAACTCAACACTCAACACTCAAAACACTTTATACACTTTTAACAACAAAATATTGGTTCTTTTTTTATCTTTGCGCAAAAAATTGTGAAATCATACACAATGAATATCAAGCTGCTGTATTTGGTTAAAATAGCCAAGTGGTTTATGCTGTACATGCCTGTCATTGTGTTGTTTTATCAGGAAAATGGTTTAAGCTTAAAGGATGTTTTAACATTACAGGCTATTTATTCGGTTGCAATAATTGTATTGGAGATTCCCTCCGGTTACCTTGGTGATGTGTGGGGAAAGAAAAACACTATAATTTTAGGGGCTATTTTAGGAACTTTAGGATTTGCAATTTATAGTTTTAGTTATGGATTTTGGGGATTTTTAATAGCTGAGTTGGTACTAGGTGTTGGTCAAAGTTTTATCAGTGGAAGTGATTCTGCAATATTGTACGACAGCTTAAAGAGAAGAGGTGATGAAAATCTTTATGTAAAATATGAGGGTAGAGTCTTATCAACCGGAAACTTTGCCGAAACGATTGCTGCTGTTGCCGGAGGATTCTTAGCCGAAATTAGTTTGAGAACGCCGTTTTACGCTCAAATCTTTGTTGCCTTTTTAGCAATTCCGGCAGCTTTTATGCTAATTGAACCATATACTGTTGAGAAAAATCGTACTAAAGCATTGTCCAATATTTTAACTATCGTCAAAAATTCCTTGTTTAAGTCGCGAGAATTATCTGTAAATATATTCTTTTCAGCAATAATAGGTTGTTCTACTCTCACAATGGCGTGGTTTATTCAGGCATATTTAAAAGATGTGCAAAATTTTTCGGAGTATCAAATCGGAATAGCTTGGGCTGTGCTTAATCTAACTGTTGGTATTGCAACAATATTTGCATATAAAATAGAAAAGAAGTTAGGAAAAGTTATCAGCGTTCTATTGATATTAATCGTTGTGGGTAGTTCATATTTGATAATTGGTTCTACAAACTTAAAAATTGTTTTTGTAGTAATTTGGGTTTTTTATATGATCAGAGGAATTGCTACTCCTGTTTTAAAAGATTATATTAATCGCCTGTGTCAGCCGGAAGTAAGAGCCACTGTTTTGTCGGTACGAAATTTTATTATCAGAATTTTCTTTGCAGGTTTTGGTCCAATGATTGGATGGATTGCCGATTTATATACTATCCAAACAGCTTTTTTATTAACAGGCTTCGTAATATTATCGGCCGGGTCAATAATGTTTATTTTTTACATACCATTTCTTAAATCTAACAAATAATATTCTACATTCTCTTATCTTGACTTATGCACAATCAAAGCGAAGTTTTATAACTTATTCAGATTTTATTTTATTATTGCAGTTTATTTATGCATATTTGTAGTTTATAAAACAAATTAGGTGCGTGGAAATTCACATATAATTGTCAGTAGGTCTGATTTGCAAAAGGGACTTAAGCTAAAAGGTTTCTTTGGTGGACTTATTGCTAGATTTTTAATGTCTGTATTTCAAATAAACAAGCTTAATAGAGCTTATCAAAAAACATATGACAAAGATGCTATTCAGTTTACAGAGAATGTTATAAATCATAATTGTAATGATGTTTTTGTTCACGAAAAAGACCTTAAAGATATTCCTGATTCAGGTCCTGTTGTGTTTTTATTTAACCACCCCTATGGCGGACTTGATGCTCTTGCAATTGTAAATACTTTACTAAAAATTAGGCCTGACACAAAGTTTATCGCGAATTTTTTATTGACTAAGATTGAGCCAATGGCACCATATCTTTTTCAGGTTAATCCTTTTGAGGATAGAAAACAGGTATTCTCCAGTCTTGGCGGATTAAAAGAAATGTATAAATATATACAACAAGGAAATGCAGTTTGTATTTTGCCGGCCGGCGAAGTTTCAACGAAATATAATGGTAGCAATGTTGTTGAGGATCGCGAATGGCAATCAAATATAATGAAATTTGTTAGGTCAACTGACGCGCATGTGGTTTCGGGATATATCTCAGGTGAAAATAGTAAACTGTTTCACTTGATGGGTAAAATAAATCCGGCTCTTAGAACCGCAATGCTTCCTCGTGAACTTCTAAATAAAAAAAATCTATCGATTTACATTCGCTTTAGTGGGCATTCGGCAAATAAAACAATTAAAAAATTAGATGATAATAAACTGTTATCCAAAATTTTTAAAGCCAAAACTTATATGCTAAAGGACGATTGTTTGTTTTCGCATCATCACAAACTCGACGCCCAAAATTATAAAGAAATCATCGAACACACAGCTGTTTCATTACAAATTGCTGAAATCAACAGTTTAAAACAGAACAATTTACTCTTTCAAACTGATAATTATCTTTGCTTTTTTGCATCTTCAAAAGAAATCCCAAATATTTTTCGTGAATTGTCTCGTTTAAGGGAATTAACATTTAGAGAAATTGGCGAAGGAACAGGAAAAGAATGTGACTCCGATAAATACGACGATTACTACAAACACTTATTTCTATGGGATGAAACTGAAAATTGTCTGGTTGGTGCCTACAGAATTGGCATGGGAGAGGAAATATTGAAACAAAATGGCGTTGACGGATTTTATATCAACAGTTTGTTCTCTTTACAAGAAAACTTTAAACCTTATCTGCAAAAATCTTTAGAAATGGGGCGCTCATTTATTGTTCCATCATACCAACGCAAAGCTTTACCATTGTTTCTTTTGTGGAAAGGAATCTATCATGTTACTCAAAAGTACCCTTATTATAAATATTTAATCGGACCGGCAAGTATCTCTAATATTTATTCTGATAATTCGAAAATTCTGATAATCGAATATCTAAAGCAAAAACATTCATGGCCAGAATTGAATGATATGGTTCAGAGTAAAACCCCATTTAATTATCAGATAAGCGAGCACCATCAAGTGTTGATTGATTCCTTTGGTGAAGATATCTCTAGCATGGATAAACTGATTAAAGATATTGATTTGAATCATATGGGTGTACCGGTTTTAATAAAAAAATATCTCTCTTTAGGTGGTCGTATTCTCGATTTTAATGTGGACCCCGATTTTAATTATTCTGTTGATGGTTTTGTAGTCCTCGATATTGATGTGGTGTCCGAAGAGGTTATTAAATCATACAATAAATAGTGGGACTTTTATATTGAGACTAAATGTCAGGAACAAATGAAAATATCACCGGCTCACTGATAAGCTATTTTAGTAATCTGGTTAAATCTAAAGGCGGGATTAATTTAGCTCAGGGGATTCCGGGTTTTAATCCTCCCAAAAAACTTCTCGATTCGCTAAAAATATCAGCCGACTTAAATTGTCATCAGTATGCTCCGGGATTAGGAAATCTAAATTTGCGTAAGTATATCCAAAATTCATATCCTCATATCGATAAAGACTCGTCATTGTTTATCACTAATGGCGCTACAGAGGCAATATCTTTGATATATACTTATTTAAAGAACAAGAATTCAGAATTGAATGTTTTGGCTTTTTCGCCTGCTTACGAATCTTATATTCACTTACCAAAAATATTTGGAGATAAGTATAAATCCATTCAGTGCTATAAAGACAAATATTTTGATAAGGATGAGTTGGTTTTCGCTGTCGATAATCATAAGATAAATACAATATTTATCGCCTCACCAGGGAATCCTTATGGCAAAATAATGACAAAGGAAGAATTTGATTTTTTAGGTAATCTTTGTGCCGAAAGACAGATTTATTTAATTATTGATGCAGTTTATAGTGAACTCTATTTTAGTACTAATAAACCTTACTATCCAATAAATAATATCAATCCATACGTGTTTTATGTTAACAGTTTTTCAAAGAAACTTTCGATAACAGGGTGGCGAATTGGTTATTTTTTCTGTCATGAGTCGCATAAAGAAAAAATTGCATATATTCACGATTATATCGGATTGTCAACTCCCGCGCCTCTACAAGGGGCTTTGAGCAGTTATCTCCAATTAGGTGAAGCCAATTTGTATATTAATAATCTTCGTCAACTTGTTAAACTTAATCTCGATTTCGCTCTGTTAAAACTTAATAATAATGGTTTTAATTGTTTTCCAACCGATGGGGGGTACTTTATATGGACAGAATTGCCTGTTGGGTTTGATGATGGATTGGATTTTGGATTAAAACTATATCAAAACCACAAAACAGCAATAATTCCGGGAGAGCATTTTGGAAAAGAATGGAAAAGATTTATCAGGATTAATATCGCACGTACAAAAGATGAATTTGAAAATGGCATAATACAGATCCTAAGCTTCATTAAAAATTCATAATCCAAATAAAAAAAATCAAAAAATATAATTTGTAAAACAAAATTGTTTAGTTTTGTGTTAATATTGTTAAACAAATATTGCTTACAATGAAAACTAACATAAAAGATATCGACAATATTAAAACTGAACAGTTTTACACAATTAAAGATTTGGAAGTTATTTCCGGTATTAAAGCTCATACTATCAGGATATGGGAGCAAAGGTATGGATTGCTTGAGCCTAAAAGAACCGACACAAATATTCGTTTTTACACAGATTTGGATCTTAAAAGACTTTTAAATGTTAGTACCTTAATTAATTTAGGTTATAAAATATCTAAATTAAGTAAGTTGAATGCGGATGAATTACGCACTTTGATTACAAATCATGAAAAAGTAATGGGTAATCCTCTAATTGAGCCCCTTATTGTCGCAATGATAAATTTTGATTCTGTTGGATTTAACGAAATTATTTTAAAGAATATAAAAAAGCATGGTGTCGAGAATACCATAAATAATGTAGTTTACCCTCTTGTTAAAAGAGTTGGGATGCTTTGGTTAACAAATTCTATTAGTCCTGCACATGAGCATTTTGTGTCGAATTTGTTAAAACAGCTATTATTTGCCCAAATTAGCGAATTGCCTGAGTCTTCGAAGAGAAAAACCGACTATTTGTTGTTTTTACCCGAAAATGAATATCATGAAATAGGATTGCTTTATACACATTATTTATTGAAATTAAACAAAAAAAGTGTTGTTTATCTGGGGCAGGATGTACCAACGGTTGATGTTATCAAAACTGTAAACCGTATCAGACCAAAATACCTTGTTTGTTTCTTTGTTTCTACTATTTCATTTCAAAAAGCAGAAAGTATTATAATGGACATACTGTCAAATACCGAAGATGTCGAAATACTTGTCTCGATCTCGGATCAAAGTTTAAATGTGTTATTTGAATTGCCAAGAGTTCATAATATTGATAGCCCTAAGTCTTTGATAGATTATTTGGCGTAGTTCATTGGTTTAAAACAAATTTTTTGAGTCTCACGAAAAATTCCCTATTATTTTTCCCAATAGTTTTTTTTTTAATAATTTTTCTCGCATATAATAGCTTGCGAAATTGTGTGTTTGCAATGTGTTTGTAATTTTGATGGTTTTTTATTTGAAAAAATGTTTAACAAAAAAACAAAAAAGTTAAACAAAAATGAATCATCTCTGTTTAGTAAGCATAAACTTAAAAATTTAATATTATGAAAGCAAATACATTTTTACTCGCAATTATTTTTACTTTCTTGACAGGAGCAATAATGGCTCAAACTGCAAGAATTCAAGTTATTCACAATTCGGCAGATGCTGCTGCTGAAGTTGTAGATGTTTATATTAACGATGTTTTATCTATTCCCGATTTTACATTTAGGACAGCAACACCTTTTATCGATGTTCCGGCCGGGGTTAGCTTGGATGTTCAAATCGCTCCAGGAAATAGTATGTCATCAGCAGAAGCGATAGCTACATTTACCTATAACCTTACTGCCGATGAAAAATACATTATTGTTGCTAACGGAATTGTAAGTGCAACAGGTTATTCTCCTGCAACCGGCTTTGACTTACATGTTTATCCTATGGCACGCGAAATGGCAATGACAGAAGGTAATACCGATGTTTTAGTATTTCATGGTGCAACAGACGCTCCTGTGGTTGATGTTTACGAAGCAGCG
>JAFGVU010000226.1 GCA_016937855.1 Bacteroidales bacterium
CAATCCTACAACAATTCCTAATGCAGGAACTTATACTGCTGATGTTACTTTCACTCCTGACGATGCTACAAATTACAATTCTGTTAGTGGAACTGTGGATGTTAATGTTTTAATGGCAACACCAACCGTAAACACTTGGCCTACAGCTTCGGATATTACTTATGGAGATGAATTAAGCACTTCCATTTTATCTAGTGGTACTGCTTCTGTTCCAGGTACGTTTACTTTCGACAATCCTACAACAATTCCTAATGCTGGAACTTACACTGCTGATGTTACTTTCACTCCTGCCGATGCTACAAATTACAATTCTGTTAGCGGAACTGTGGATGTTAGTGTTTTAATGGCTGACCAAACAATAGATTGGACGCAAGACCTAACTGAATTAGTAATTGGAAATATTATAACATTAACAGCTACATCAAGTTCTGGTTTAAATATAACTTATATGTCAGACAATCCCGAAGTTGCTACAATTATTGGAGACCAACTTGAAATTATTGGAATTGGCAGTGCCATAATCACAGCATCTCAAACGGGAGATGCTAACTATTTACCTGCTGACGATGTTGAGAAAACTATTGATGTTTTAGTACACTCAGATTTAACTAAAATATCAGATAAGATAGAGCTTTATCCAATTCCGGCAAAAAACTATTTCACATTAAATTCCAATACTGTTATTATTTCCTTTGTCATTTTTGATAATCATGGCAAATTGATATCGTCTATAGAAGTATCTGATAATCAAATAAGTTATGATGTATCTAGTTTTAAACCTGGAAAATATTATTTAGTTATTAGACTAGAAGATGACAAACACATTACAAAAAGTTTTATTAAAATGTAAATAATGAATTATTGTTGTTTAATATTTATATACTGTTACAACTTAAAACTCGCTAATTGATAAGCTAACCGAAAGATTTCTGACAATAAAAAAGAGCCACATTTCTGTAACTCTTCGTGATTGATCGGGGATTCGAACCCCGGACCCCTTGCTTAAAAGGCAAGTGCTCTACCGGCTGAGCTAATCAATCATTTTTTTAATCTCCCCCATCGTTTTGGGACGGCAAAGATAAAGTTATTGATTTTATTTTCCCAAATTTTTTTAACTTTTTTTTATTTTTTTTCACATAATTCTCCTAGTTGCCTGAATTATAAACACTTACAAATGAAATATTTTTCACTTTAGCAAGCAACTATTTCAAAAAATAAGCGTTTTGTGAAAAAAGAAACAATTTTTTTCTTGATTAAAATTTTATGATTATCTTGCAATGATTATTGTTTTTAACATTTTAAAGCTTTAAAAATGAAAAAATTTACTTTGCTATTTTGTAGCGTTTTGTTGATATTACTAAGTTCTAGTGCTTTTTCTCAAAAAAGTTGGGGTGGACTTCCAGTAAGTTTTACAAACAAGAATCTCTCTTCCAATGTTGACAGGGTTGTTCTTCCTCAACCAGATATGACAATGATAATGCAGGAAGATGCTCAGGATGAAAAGAATGGAGAATTATATAAAGTTGGTCGAATCATTCCAACAAATATTTCCATAGAGAACTCAGGAACCTGGGATATATTAGAGGATGGCACAAAGATATGGAGACTTGAAATTGCATGTCGTGACGCTCAGGCACTTATGTTGTTGTACAACAATTTCAATTTGGTTGAAGGCTCTCAGTTATTCTTATATAACGAAAACAGAAAACAACTACTTGGTTATTTCGACCATAGGACGAATCCAACAAATAGCAGTTACTTTTCTACTCAAATGATACAAGGAGAGATTACTAATCTTGAGTTAGTAATTCAATCTGATGTTAACCCTGACGAAATAGCACTTGAAATAGAGGCTGTTATGTATAACTATCGAAGTGTTGATCAATTTATAGGTCAATACAAAGATGGGAAACCGACTGGTTTTGGAGATTCCGGGGCATGCAACGTTAACATCAATTGTCCTGAAGGCGACAACTGGCAAACAGAGAAAAAAGGAGTTGCGGAAATATTTGTAATACAGGGCGCTGGAGGTGGCTTTTGTTCAGGTAGCCTTGTTAACAACACTGCTCAAGATGGAACTCCATATTTTTTAACTGCCGACCATTGTGGAGGCGATGCAACAGCTGCTGAATTTGCTCAATGGCAATTCTATTTTCATTTTGAATCTGCCAATTGTTCCAATCCAGGAACTGAACCTGCTTATGAAACCATTACAGGCTCCGAATTTAGAGCAAGAGGTCCAATGACAGGTGGAACAGATTTTTTACTTCTCGAATTAAACACAACACAAGCTAATCTTGCAGCAATTGATGCATATTATAACGGTTGGGACAGAAGCACAACTCCTAGTGCTGCCGGAGTCTGCATACACCATCCTTCTGGAGATATTAAAAAAATATCTACCTATACAGCAGCATTAACTATTGAGTCATATCCGGGTTGTCAAGCAAATTCACATTGGCATGCTAACTGGGTTGAAACTGCAACTAGTTGGGGAATAACAGAAGGCGGCTCATCAGGTTCTCCTCTTTTTAAAGGAGCAAATAAATTAATTGTCGGAACTGAAACTGGAGGAGCTTCAGCATGTGGCGTTTCTGCAGCAAATGCATGGGATGAATACGGTATGTTTAGTCAACACTGGACATCTAATGGCACTGGCGACGACGATCAGCTAAGACCATGGCTTGATCCTACAGATTCAGATGCACAAAGTCTTAACGGTTTCGACCCCAATGCTACTGCCGGTGACGCTCCTGTTGCCGACTTTGTTGGAAATCCAACAGTTGTGGTAGAAGGTGGAACTGTCGATTTTACAGACTTATCTACCAACAACCCAACTTCTTGGTCGTGGAACTTCCCCGGAGGTACACCTGCAACTAGTCCTGCTCAAAACCCAAGCGTCGTTTATAATACTGCCGGAACTTATGATGTTACTCTAACAGCAACAAATTCAGATGGAAGTGATACAGAAACCAAAACACTTTACATAGAGGTAATTGCTGATGGAACATTAGCAGCAAATTTTAGCGCCGACCAAACTGTTGTTACAGAAGGCGACGATGTGAATTTTACTGACGAATCGATGGGTGATGTTACCACTTGGAGTTGGGAATTTGAAGGCGGAACCCCACCAACAAGTCCCGATCAAAACCCAACGGTTAATTATCCAACCGCTGGTGTTTATTCTGTAACTCTAACAGTAAGTGATGGAACTGATTCTGATGATGAAATAAGAACAGGATACATTACAGTTACCGATGGTTCAGGAAGTTTGACAGCAGCTTTCATAGCTTCTGCCTACACCATCACTGCCGGCAACTGTATTAACTTTAACGATCAGTCGGTTGGATTACCAACCTCTTGGAGTTGGAGTTTCCCGGGAGCAGCAACAACTACTTCTACAAATCAACATCCAACTAACATTTGTTATAACACTCCCGGAATATATGATGTTGTTTTGCAGGTTCAAAACGCAACTGATCAAGACACCTATATATGCGAAGATTGTATAACGGTAAATCCAGATCCATCTGTTCCAATTGCAGATTTTGAAGCTAATGTATTAACGATTCCTGTTGGCGGAGTGGTTTTATTTACAAACCTATCGCAAAACGGTCCGTTTAATCAATGGTCGTGGGTTTTTGAAGGTGGTTCTCCATCAACATTTGCCGACTCTGCTCCTCCTCCAATTGCGTACATGACCCCAGGGCTTTATGATGTTGAGCTAAGATGCCGTAAAACAAACAATGTTCAGGATATTGAAATAAAATACGATTATATCCATGTTATTCCAGCAGCAACTTCGGCACCAACAGCTAACTTTACTGCAAACAATACTGTTATTCAACCCGGCGAACAAATAAACTTTATCGATTTAAGTAGTGGCCTTCCTTACCAATGGTCGTGGGAATTCGAAGGTGGTGTTCCGGCTACTAGTAATCAGCAAAATCCTATTGGAATTCAGTACGATACTGAAGGGGTTTACAATGTTACTCTTACAGTTAGCAACAACTTTGGTCTAGATGTATTAACTAAAGAGTTATATATCACAGTTTCCGAAACGGATCCTTGTACTGAAGCCCCAACTGCTGACTTTACTGCAGTTCCCAGACTAATTGCAGCCGGCGAATCAGTGCATTTCCAAGACTTATCTACCGGATTACCATCAACTCACACTTGGTCTTTTGCAGGTGCATCACCATCTTATAGTAGCGAGGGGTCTCCAACAAACGCAATAACTTATGCAACCGCTGGTATTTATGACGTTACTCTAACAGTCTCAAACTCTTGCGGCGCAGATGTATTAACAAAAGAAAATTACATTTATGTATTTAGCGGTTCTGTTCAACAGTATTGTGATACGCTCACAACAGTTAATCCCGGAGAAACCGTTCAAACTTGGGTACCAACAGGCACTTGGGGATTTATGGCAGGGCACAATGGTGATAACATAAAAAAATACGCAAACTATTTTAGCAGCTATACATTTAGTCAAATAAACGGAGTTATTATCCCTGTTACTTATGCAATGTACGGAGCTTATTCAAATTCTGTTAAATTCTGCATTTGGGAAGGAACTCCTGATGGACCTGTTGATTCACTCAAACTAGGTGAAAAAAGAGTTTACATCCGTGACTTAACAGCTAATCAATCAAATGTAATTCAGTTTGATACTCCGATTACTATTGATGGACCGTTTTATGCAGGTTTTGAAATATCCTACAAGGATGATGACAATAACGGACAAAACGATGATTTGTTTGTTGTTCCTATTGTTACCTCAAGGGGAATAAATCCGGCAAACAACAATCTATATTTGCAAAAATCGGGTGTATGGTACACAAATAACGATTTATATAACTTTAGTTCTGCTATACCAATTAAACCTATAACTTGTTTAACAGATATTGAGAATCTTCTTACAGAAACAGGTTTTGATGTTTATCCAAATCCAACATCAGGTATTGTAAACATAAAGGTTCTTAATCAGGCTTATGATATTTCTGCAATCGAAATTTATGATGCTTTGGGAAGAAAATCAGTAATTGATGCTGCAAATTATGGTCCTTATGAATATACATTAGATATGCAATCATATTCCGAAGGACTATATATTATCCGAATTAAATCGGGAAAATACGTTATAAACAAAAAAATTATTTTATCAAAATAGTTTAATTAAAAGGATTTTTAAAAACCTCTGATTATCTTTGCGACTTCAGAGGTTTTTTTATGAAAAAGAGTTTCTACATATTAATTATTGTTTTTCTCACGACAATATCTTGTCGAGAAACTCCCAACCTTAGCACATCGGGCGAGGTTATCAAGAACAGTTATGCTCAAGGTTTCGAAATCTCTAAAATCGAAGAAGGCTACATAATCAAACTCAAAGATCGACTAACAAAATCCGAAAGCACTCACAATTATCTATTATCCTCAAAAGGAGATTATGAATCAGGGAACAACGAAATAATTCACATTCCTGTAACTAAAGTTGTTTGTTTATCATCAACTCATTGTGCATTTATTTCATGTTTAGAAAAAACTAATTCAATAAAAGGTATTAGCGGACTAAATTACATTTACAACGACGAAATTAGAAAATCAATACAAATGGGCGAAATCTCTGAAATTGGTTATGATAGTCAAATAAATCTTGAAAAGATAATTGCGCTAAATCCTGACGTCGTTTTTGCTTATGGAATTGATAACAGCAGTATGGCAGGATACGAAAAACTGCAAGAGATTGGCATCCCTGTAATATTTGTAACCGACTTTCTGGAGGAAACTCCTTTAGGTAGAACAGAATGGATTAAATTCTTTTCGTGTTTTTACGATAATTTTGATTATGCAAACGAATATTTCGATAGTGTTGCAAATAATTACGAACAAATAAAATCGGAAGTTAGTAAAACAGCAATTACAAATCCCGAGGTCATTTTAAATTTGCCCTGGAAAGGCACATGGTGGGTTCCAGGAAAGGACTCTTATTTCGCTAATTTTATTAATGATGCAGGAGGAATATACAAAATGACCGATAAAAAAGGCCACGAAAGCATTCCACTTAGTCTTGAAGAAATATTTGCTAATGCCCAAAACGCTCAAATCTGGTTAAACCCCAATAGTGTAATTAAAAAATCTGAGATTACTAATGTTGAGCCTCGTCTAAAAGACTTTTCACCGGTTAATAACTGTAGAATCTACAATAACAATAAAAGGCTTAACAGATACGGCGGAAACGACTTCTATGAATCAGGCATTTTACACCCTGACATAATATTAAAAGATCTGGTCAGCATTTTCCATAATAATGAGCCGGAGAATGAATTATATTACTATCAATCTGTTAAATGAGCAAGTATCGACATACAATAATACTTTTGTTTATTTCAATATTATTATTGTGCCTCTTTTTTGTTGATATGACAACAGGACATGTTAAAATCCCAATAAATGAAATTTTGAGTTTTTTAAGTTTTGGAGAAACCGAAAATGAGGGTTTTAGAATATTAATCAAAGAATTTAGATTTCCACGAGTATTAACTGCTGTTTTAGCTGGTGGAGCACTTTCGGTTTCGGGACTTCTCATGCAAACAATATTTCGAAACCCACTTGCCGGACCATACGTTCTTGGCATTAGCAGTGGATCGAGCCTTGGGGTTGCACTATTTGTATTAGGAGGAGGACTTTTTGCAGGTTCTCAACAATTTATAAGTTCTGACTTTAGTCTTTTAGTAAGTGCCGGGCTCGGTGCGGCAATAGTTATGATGATAATTCTTGCAGTCTCATTACGAGTCAGAGACAATATTAATATATTAATTATAGGTATCCTAATTGCCGGAGTTGTAAGCTCTATCGTTAGTATTTTACAGTATTACGCAAACGAAATTAGTGTAAAGTCTTTTATTATCTGGACAATGGGGAATCTAGACTCAGTATCTTTTAATAATGTGAAAATAATATTCCCGATTGTAATTAGTGCGCTGCTATTCATTTTTTTGATGTCTAAAAAACTAAATATGGTTTTGCCCGGAGAGGATTTTGCAAAAAGTATGGGAATAAATACAAAAGCATTTAGGATTCTTATTTTTTCGGCCGTCAGTATTTTAACAGGAACTGTAACAGCTTTTTGCGGACCAATCGGTTTTATTGGAATCGCAGCCCCACATGTTGCTCGATGGATTTTTAACACCTCTAATCATTTTATTATAATTCCGGGGTCAATTATTATTGGTGCTATTTTTATCGTTTGTAGCGACATACTTTCACATAGTATTACATCGCAGGGTGTCCTACCAATTAATGCAATAACAGCAATAATGGGAGCTCCATTTATCATTTGGATTATAATTCAAAATAAAAGAACTATAATTTAAATGAAAAAGCTACTTCAAATACAGGATTTAAATATTGGTTACAAGAAAGCTTTAACCAATAAAATCGACCTTGAAGCAGGCGAAAACGATTTTATTTGCATCATTGGACGCAACGGGACAGGAAAAAGCACACTTTTGAACACAATTGCAGGAGTAATAAAACCTATTAGCGGCAAGTGTTACATAGCAGGGAATGAAATTAGTCAGATTAAAAACATCCAAATATCACAAATTGTTAGTTATGTCCCCTCCAAACAGGAATATTTGTCTAATTTAAAAGTAATCGAACTTGTTAGCTTGGGAAGAAGTCCCTACACAAATATCTTTGACAAAAAAACAGAAAAGGATAATAAAATAATTTCAAATTATCTTGACGAGCTTGAAATTACACACTTAGCAGAAAAGAATCTATATTCGATTAGCGATGGAGAAAGACAGAGAGCAATGATTTGCAGAGCATTTGTTCAGGAAACTCCAATTATTTTGCTTGACGAACCAACATCTTTTCTCGATTATTACTCTAAAAACAAACTATTACAAAAACTAAGTGAATTAGCCACAAAAAACGACAAATGCATTATCTTTTCGAGTCACGATTTAGAAATTGCTTTTAAGCATGTGACAAAAATCTGGCTTTTTAATGAAAACATGGTTGATGAATACAATTTAAACGAGCTAAAGCAAAGCAAACTGCTCGAAAACCTTATGTCATTCAAAATTTCCTAAAAACAAAATAAAACTTGTGTAATATCGTTATTAAACCTTAACGATAAAAAACAGAAAAAAAAAAATTTATAATATTTAATCATAATAATGTATCTTTGCAAAATGTTTAAAAACAAAAAAATATATTACATAGTTTTTGTACTTATTCTTGTTGTAAGCACATCGTGTAGCGAATATCAAAAATTGATAAAAAGCTCTGATTACGAGCTAAAATTTGAAAAGGCTGTTGAGTATTACGAAAACGAGGATTATTACAAATCTCAATCTTTGCTAGAAGAGCTTAGGTCGATATATCGTGGAACTGATAAAGCTGAAAAAATCAATTATTATCAGGCATATTGCTCCTATGGTCTTGGCGAACTCTCCTTAGCGGCATACTTATTTAAGGATTTTGCTCGTCAATACCCATCAAACGAACATGTTGAGGAAGTTGAGTATCTTGCAGCCTATTGCTATTATTTAATATCACCAGAACCATCACTTGAGCAGACATATACTAAAGCTGCTATTCAGGAAATGCAAATATTTATCGAAAAATATCCGGAGTCCGAAAAAAGAGCCGAGGCTCAGGAGTTAATTGACAAGCTGCAATACAAACTCGAAACAAAAGCATTTAATAATGCATATTTATTTTTCAATATTGGAGATTACAAAGCTGCGATTACATCAATGAAACTTGTCTTGTCCGACTTCCCTGATACAGAATACCGCGAAGAGATTTTATTCACAATAGTTAAGTCCTCGTTTTTATTAGCAGAGAACAGTGTCGAGTCAAAGAAAAAAGAAAGATACAAAAACACAATTAATGCCTATTTAAGCTTTATTGATAATTTTCCAGAATCTAAAAAGCAAAAAGAAGCAGAAAGATATTACAATAACTCAATAAAATTTATAGAAAACTAATATGGATTACAAAAAAACTGAAGCACCTGTATCGACAGTTACAAGAGACATAGTAACAATTGCACACAAAACAGGTAATATTTACGAAGCAGTTGTTATTTGCTCTAAAATGGCAAATCAAATTAATGCCGAATTAAGAAAAGAATTGTACGAAAAATTAGAAGAATTTGCTACTTACAACGACAATCTCGAAGAGGTGCACGAAAACCGCGAACAAATCGAAGTTTCACGCTATTTCGAGAAATTACCTAAACCGTCCTTAATTTCTCTTGAAGAGTTTTTAAACGACAGAGTATATTATAACTATCCAGAAGTTGAAGAAACGCCTAATGCAATTTAAAACTTTGCTATGTCATCCTTACAAGGAAAAAACTTTTTGCTGGGAATAACCGGAAGCATTGCTGCATACAAAGCTGCAAATCTCACAAGACTCCTTATCAAAGAAGGAGCTTCTGTGAAGGTTATTATGACCCCATTAGCAAAAGAGTTTATCACTCCTTTAACAATGGCAACATTATCGCAAAACCCGATTCTTGTCGATTTTTTTAATCCCGAAAATGGTGATTGGAATTCACATGTCGATCTTGGATTATGGGCAGATGGATATATAATTGCTCCTGCAACCGCAAACACAATGGGTAAAATGGCAAATGGCATTGCCGACAATTTGCTCTTGACAACATACCTATCGGCAAAATGTCCTGTTTTTGTCGCACCGGCAATGGATCTCGACATGTTTAAACATCCTGCAAATCAGGAGAACATGCAAAAACTAAAAAATCTTGGTACTATTTTTATCGAACCCGAAGATGGTGAACTCGCCAGTGGTCTTATCGGTAAGGGAAGACTTGCCGAACCCGAATCAATTTTGGAACAAATAAAAGATTACTACCAAAAAAAAAAATCTCTAAGCAATAAAACTGTTTTAATTACAGCCGGACCTACTTACGAAAAAATTGATTCAGTACGGTTTATTGGCAATTACTCATCGGGTAAAATGGGATATGCTATAGCCGAAGAATGTGCTCAGAGAGGTGCCAAGATTGTTTTAATTTCCGGACCAGTTAACATATCTCATTCACATAAAAACATACAAAAGATCAGTGTAAATTCTGCACAGGAAATGTTTGATGAGTCGTTAACACAGTTTCAAAATGCTGATATTGCTATTTTGGCTGCTGCAGTTGCCGACTTTACTCCAATAGAAACCAGCAATACAAAGATCAAAAGAAAAGACAATAACCTTGAGTTACAACTAAAACCAACTAAAGATATTGCTGCTGAACTTGGCAAAAGAAAAAACGACAAAATATTAATCGGATTTGCTCTCGAAAGTGAAAACGAAACCTTAAATGCCTTAGAAAAGCTAAAACGCAAAAATTTTGACTTCATCGTTTTAAACTCTATGAATGACAAAGGTGCAGGTTTTAATTATGACACAAACAAAATCACGATTCTCGACAATAAAGAACAAAAATTTGAGTTTAAAATAAAGCAAAAGAATTTGGTTGCTATTGATATAATTGATAAATTAGAGGATTATTTGTAAAAACACAAATCATGAAAAGAATCATAATAATACTGAGCATTATTCTTGTTACTATTTCGGCAATGGCACAAGAGCTGGACTGCCGGATACAGGTTAATCATTCGAGATTACAAGGTACTACAAACGACAAATTATTTCAGACTCTGCAACAGGAGTTATATGAATTTATAAATAACACAAACTGGACAAATCATGTTTATTCGCGTGACGAAAGAATTGAATGTAATATTTTTATAACAGTCGAAAGCCAAATTTCATCTGATGAGTTTAGCGGTAAGATTCAAATAACAAGTTCACGACCGGTTTACAACTCATCATATCTCTCACCAGTTCTAAACCACATGGATAACAATTTTCAATTTAAGTATGTTGAATTTGAACCACTCGAATATAATGAAAACTCATTTTCGAGCAATCTTACTGCCGTAATTGCTTACTATTGCTACATTATTATCGGTATGGATTATGACACATTTGGTCCTAGTGCCGGAACACCATATTTCCAAAAAGCCGAAAAAATTGTCAATAGTGCTCAAGCTGCTCAAGAACCAGGTTGGAAAGCTTACGAAAATTTAAAAAACAGATATTGGCTTGTCGAGAACTTACTAAATAGTCAGTACTCTGCAATGCGCGACTTTATGTACACTTATCATCGCTTGGGAATGGATAAAATGTCGGATAAACCCACCGAAGGCAGAGCTAGTATAGAACAGGCTCTCGAAGACTTAAAAAACACACACAGACGTAAACCTGGCTCTTTTCTCATGACTCTATATACAACTGCAAAAGGTGATGAAATTATAAATGTATTTAGCGAAGGATTTCCTGACGAAAAAGCCAGAGTTTATAACATTATGAAAGAAGTTGACCCTGCAAACTCATCAAAGTATGAGAAAATCATGAAAGAACCTACTATCGAATAATGCTCAAGCAATTATCAATAAACAACTACCTGCTTATAGATGAAATAAAACTTGATTTTGAAGCAGGTTTTTCGGTTATCACAGGTGAAACCGGAGCCGGAAAATCTATTATTCTGGGTGCAATCTCACTGCTTCTTGGCAAAAGAGCCGATACCGATGTATTGCTCGAAAAATCAAAAAAATGTATCGTCGAAGGAAGTTTTGTAATCAATGAAAATATTAAGGACTTATTCCTAAAAGCAGATATTGATTATGATAAAAACACGATAATTAGACGCGAAATACTGCCCGAAGGAAAATCAAGAGCTTTTATTAATGACACACCGGTAAACCTCTCTACTCTTAAAAGCATTGCCGAAAAAATAACAGATTTACACTCACAGCACGAAAACTTAGCCCTTTCATTAGCGGAATATCGTATAGCCATTATTGATACTGCGGCAAAAACGAAAGATGAATTTCATAAATATCAGCAAGAATATCTAAATTTAAAAAACTTACAAGATCAGCTTAAAAATGCAGAACAAGAACTAAGTAACGCCCAAAAAGACTTAGATTATTACACCTTTCAGGCAGAGCAACTCGAAAAAGCAAACCTTATCGACGACAATGAGTTAATAGAACTTGAAGCACAATCGGCAATGCTCGAAAATGCCGAAGAAATAAAACTCATTTTGGAACAATCAACAAACTTGATCGACAATAATGAAGTTTCAATTGATGCAATGTTACGCGAATTAAAAAACGGGCTAAATAAAATTACGAATTCATACAATAATGCTAACGAAATTATCGATAGAATAGATTCGGTAATTATTGAACTTAAAGATATTAATCACCAACTATCTGCCGATTCCGAAAAAGCAGAAATAAATCCTTCCCTACTCGAAATCATTAATGCACGCATTGATCTGCTTAATACATTATTAACAAAACATCAGGCTAATAATATAGCAGAATTAAAGCTAAAGTATCTAGAATATAGCGCACTGATTAGTAACACAATCGACATCGAAAATAAAATTCAAGCTCTTAATAAATCGGTTGAAGTACAAAATTCAATTTGCATCAAAATTGCAAAAGAACTAAGTGAAAAGCGAACATCAATTTTTATAAAAACGCAAGAATATATCATTGGTCAGCTGCAACAACTAGGTATGCCACATGCAATTTTTGAAATTCACAATAATAAACATCCACATCTTACCGAAAATGGATTTGACAATATTGAATTTAAGTTTTCAGCTAACAAATCTGTAAAACCTCAACCTCTGGACAAAGTGGCTTCGGGAGGTGAATTCTCAAGACTTATGCTAACAATGAAATCTCTTCTTGTTAATGCATCTGGTGTTTCAACAGTGATTTTTGATGAAATAGACACCGGAGTCTCAGGTGAAATCGCTAGTAAAATGGGTAAAATTATGCAAAAAATTGCCGGCAACACCCAAGTAATTAGCATCAGTCACCTTGCTCAGGTTGCTGCCTTAGGTCAAAATCATTTTAAAGTTTATAAAATTATCGAAAACGACCGAACTCAAACAAGAATCACAAAACTTAGCAACGAAGAACGGGTTCACGAAATAGCAGCTATGATTAGTGGAGAAAAAATGACAAATCAAGCAATTGAAAATGCTAAAATTCTATTAGGCAATACATGCAACTAAAAAGAGCAAGATTGTTTTTAAAAATCTTGCTCTTTTTAATTTTTTACATATAGTGCTATTTCGCCGGTTTCATTGACAAAATAACATCTAAAAGACTTTCTTCCCATTTATCATAAGCATCACTTGTACTCATAAAGACAAGAGTTAGAACATTTACATCATCTGGCATTAATAACATTACAGTGGTTGACATTTGATCACGAGTACCGTCTTCATTAACATAATAGCCATATCCATCATTGGCAACAAAAGTGATTCCATTACTTTCAAAATCAGTAACATCTTCTGCCCAGGTAATATCCTCAAGCAAAGACTCTATAACTGCAAATGCTTCATCAGCAATAACATCAATAGCATCTTCGGCAGTAGGATCTGATGATGCCCACATCATCGTAATTAGTCGTGCCGACTCTCCCGTATCGTTTGGAACCATACTAAACAGTCCATCCTCATTTGTAACTTGCCACTTATCGGCAGGAACTGTGATTTTCACTTGAGCTTTCCCATTATCAGGAATTGAATATACTGTTTGTGAAACCGCAGCAGACACAAAAAGCATAAAAATACCAGCAAATAATAATAGCTTTTTCATAATTGATTTTTTTAATTAATATTAGTTTTTTAAGGTTTTAACAAATATAAAACAATTTTGTTGAATTTTTTGCAAACAATATACCATTTTTTACATTTAACTATTAATTAATGGAATTTAAGGAAAAAATATTGTGTATTAGAGGCAAATGATTGTCAAAAAAAAATAAGCATCACAATTTTACCTATATTTTCTATGTCGCCAATACAAAATAACTAATTTACATTTCAACGTTTTCATATCCTAAAAATCGAACGAAGGAAAGTTAGCCCCCCCGATAAACGAGGGTTCTTAACAAATTAAGCATTAGGAGTTTTGTTTACCCTCGATTACAAATACAAATTATTTGTAAAATGTACTATAATATGTAATCGGGGTTAAA
>JAFGVU010000227.1 GCA_016937855.1 Bacteroidales bacterium
TACTGTTTTAAAAAACAGTACCGACATTTCCAACGAAGGGTCGTAATCAATACTTGTCGCATAAATATCAAGCACTTTTCGCCAAAATACTTTTTCCGACGAGCGAATATCCCGGATGCGTGCCAATAATTCATCGAAGTAATTTCCGCCGCCCGCTTGTTTTAATAAATCATCGTTCATGGTAAAACCTTTCACAATGTATTCCTTTAATCGTGCGGTTGCCCATTGACGGAATTTTGTTCCCTGATGGCTTTTTACGCGGTATCCAACAGAAATTATTACATCGAGGCTATAAAACTTTACAGGGCGGTCTGAGCCACTAATGTGCAAAATTTGCACATTGCTTTTTTCGTCCAGTTCGCCCTCTTTAAAAATGTTATTTATATGTTTTGTAATTACCGAACGTTCTTTCTGAAAAAGTTCGCCCAATTGCGCCTGCGAAAGCCAAACGGTTTCATCTTCCAGCCGAACATCAATTTTGGTTTGTCCGTCTTCGGTTTGGTAGAGTAGTATTTCTGAGTTATCCATTTCTTAAAAGAATTAAATTTAATCCATCATTAATCTGTTCCCTCCTAATCGAGGTATAGATATGAAGTTTCTTGCTTACCGTAAATGCGGTTTTTTATATCCCACTGTATTCTTTTCGCGCTGTTCTATCTTCCGAATGTTTATATATAGTAAAAGCTTTTGGTCTGCCTTTTTATTCAATTTTAGAGAAGCTTATCATAGCACTAAGAAATGAAAATTCCTTTGCCTTGGCTAAATTTATGTCTTCAATGTAAGTTAATAATTAACAATATTCTACGGCATCTTATTCATTAAATGTTATTTATTCCAAATTGATTTCCGCTTCAAATTGGATTCTCATTTTATACTTTGAGCTAAAATATTCGCGTTGTTCTGCATTTGATTCATGAAAAGAAGGAAATTTATTCTTTCGGTTTGCTACTATTGCTTTTCGTTTCTTAAAATCAAAATAATAATCAGGATTTTCATCAATCATTCTTTTTATTGTGCTTTCTATCTGAGATAATCCTTCTGATTGCCATTTGCCTCTTTTATTTTTTAACTCGATAAAAAACAAATTTGATTCATAACTCAACATTGCATCGCAGCGATTGTCCATTTCGCCATTTGGTCTATTCATAATTATACAATTGTCAATAGCTGTAAAAAGTATATCAACTTCTCTTTCATTAGTAATCCTAGCATTGCATAAGTCGGAACCATAGTCGATAATTTTTGCGGGAGTTTTATCTTCTGCATCATAAATACCAAATTTCCTATCGTCTATCAAAATCTGGCAAGAGCTCTCTTGAAAGTTTACGCTCATAATTCTTCTTCAATTTCTAAAAGTGAGTCGTAAAGTCGATTAACCTCTCCAAGAGACACATTAAGGTAATTTTTGTCAGATGGGATACCTTCAAATTTACCTAACGCCTTAATAGTTCCTTTTTTATCATTCAACTCATATATGGCTAAATCGTCAGCAACAACAGTCGATGACATGGGGACAATTTCATTGGTTTGAGAAAACTCAGGGTCACTTAATTTAAAACCTTTTTCAGCTAAGGTATTATAGATATTTTCGGCCTTTACAGCCAAAGTTAAATAGTTAATCAAATATGGACTGTGAGTTGTCATAATCAATTTATTACCCTTGCTATGATTGTTAAACTCCATTAGACTGTTCAGCATTTGTTGTTGAGATGTAGGAAACAGATTCTGCTCTGGTTCTTCAACAATATTTATAAAGCATTTATTAAAATACCTGGCTCTAACAGATTTAGTAAGTTTACTTTTTTCCTTATCAGTTAGAGTGTTGTCGTTCATTATTTCCATTATTTCATTGGCAAACCTGACTGATTGTGTTACAGTTAATTCGCTTTTCATTTTTTCCTGATTTTTAGAAATCAAAGAAGCAAGTTTTTTGGAAACAAGAAATAACGGAATAAACGATTGAAAACCGCTAGCTGCTTCAATTATGCTAATTCTGTATTCATCCCCAATAACATAAGATAAGTCCTCGTTTTCATCGTATTCGTAGGAATACCCTTTTAATGGCAAGCTGACTTTTTTTACACTTTCTTTTTGCGCTTTTCTTAGCTCCTCGCCAAACGTAAATAAATTATCTGGCAATCCTCTGACGTCAAATGCATCCTTAATTGTACTCAAGAAATTTCTTTCAGAAGGAACATACATAATTTTTGGAACTATGTATGAATTCCCCTTAAGCTCTGTTACCATCGGAATTTGCTTTGACCTATCACAAAGTATGTGATACTTTTCTCCTGAATATTCAATGTAAGTATTGTTCTTAAAATAGCTCTGAATCTTTTGATATTGGAGAAAATTTTTAATCATGTTAAAAGTAACTTTTCCCTTTTCAAAATCTCCTCTATTGATAGCCTTTTCCAACCAACTAAATGTAGAAAAGACTTTTGCCACTGTACTTTTCCCGCTTCCTTGGTTACCAATAAACACCGTAACTTTTTTTACTTCTATCCAGCCATCATTATCCAGCATTCCTTCTTTGATGGGTCCGAAGTTTTTGATTTTTATTTTGCTCATATCCTATGTATTCTTACTGTACAAAAGTAATTCATTTCTTTACATACTTATAAGATTAAAAACTCTTTTCCTTGTCATTGTGTCATTGTCTTTTTTTAACCTTGCAGCTAACGGTGGCACATGTTGTAGAGGCAGATTTCGGAGAGAGTTCCTATCCGCCAACTTGAGGACACCGAACTGCGAAACGAGGATCCGCAGTTGCCCTACCACCGAACCCCGCCCTGCAATATGTACCTTGTTACCGCCTGGTGTTTATTTTTCAGTCATTTTATATTTAATTTTCAATTGTATGATGTCCGTCTGTCGTGTGCTAGGGTAGGCAAGCTCTTTGGCTGGTTTTGGTTGTGTGTTGGTTTTTTGAGCGACCAGACAATGTGCTTGACTTCAGAGCGTAGGCGACTTATATGATTACACTTTTAGTCTATTTGTCAACTATTATCTTTTTTGCAACCACTCTTTCAACTTGATAACTTTATCATTGCCATTTACTGAAGGATAGATTACATACGTTCCTTCGTACCTGTAATCGCCTTTAAAATATTGATAACTATCGATGTTATATATATAAGGGTATATTTCAAGATATTCGCTTCCGGAAAAATCAGAATAATCTTCTTTTATAGGAAGTATAGCAATATTCTCAATATATTTTGCTGCATCTCCTAAACCTAATTCCCAATTGCACCATTTAGAATTTATAGCACCTTCTGTTGCAAGTAAAATAAATTTATCGCTGCTTCTAATTTTATTTTTTAACCTGACAGCAGTGAGTCCAGAGGCTTTTTTAGGCATTCCTCCGTCCAGCCAGTCTACATAGACATCAACACCGAAGTTCTTTAAAAAAGATATTGCTCCCTCAAGAGAATCTAACTCATCGTGTTTGTGAGATAGAAAAATCTTTGTTTTGTAATATGAACTTTCTTCTTTGAAGTTTTTTAAGCTCTCGTTTAAGGTCAATGAATAACTTTTGGTTGACCTTCGATAATTTTTAAGTTGTGATTCCGAAATAAAACTCATATTAGTCAAGATTTACGTGAATATCATAAGATGCAGCATCGTCTTTTATGTCAATTGCCTTCCCTATATAGTAATTATAATCTCCGTCCATAAAATCACCCCATTTAACAGTTTTTATTAATGATGGCTCATCTTTAGTGTGGATTTTTGTTCCATTACATTCTCGGAATTCTTGTTCAAGAATATTGAACATGTTTTGTTTTAATATCTTAAATAGCTGTGCAGTGTGGTGTGTGATGCTATTGCAATTAGGATTTGAAGTATAATACCAATTATAATTTCCGGTTTCATCAGGTAAGACAACTCCAAGCACTGCATTTCTTTGTTTAGTATTGCCCCCTGTTGGAACAACTCTCAGCGAATATGAAATTTCCCAAGGAATCCATTGGTCTTTTTCGATTTTTTGCATTTCTTTCATACCCTTTGAAATAAGAACAATAGTGACACTACATTGTCTAATTCTTTGTTTTAGCGAAGTCTCAATCTGCCCATCAGAGAATTCTTCAAGACTTTCACCATCTTTTTCCCCCAAGTTAATATTATCAACCCCAATCTTGCTTTGAAGACTATCTACATAGTCACGTGCCCTTGTTTTTCGGTAATTCCATTGCATAATACCTCCAACTTCTTCATAATAGGCATCTTGCAGTTTTGCAACCTTTTCATCTTTGTACTTATATGAAACAAAAATTTTTCTTGCCATAAGTTTATATTTTATCAATTAGTAAATCTTGAAATAACGATAAATACCCATAATCATTAACCAATCGATTATTCTTTAACTCATACGTTAATAGCTCATTATAAACAATTAACGAAGCTGCTCCTGTACTGGCAATTGGTAATAAAATAGCGTTTGGATGAAATTCTTTTAACATGTTAAATTCAACTTCAATTCCATCCATCCCGCCAATAAATATTCCTGCAGAGAAATCATTTTCTGAAAACATTCTTTTCCGCATTAAAAGAATGCTTGATTTAATTTCTCCTGTATTTTCTGTTAGGACAACATTTTTAAATTTATTATTGTCTTTAGGAAAAAGATGTTCAAAATATTTGGACTGATATAAAGTTACGTGTTCTTGTATGTTGAGGTTTAGTCTCTCCATTACGTAATAGATAATTGGTGTGATTGATGGATGACCTCCCCAAACTAATTTATGCTTTGGTAATATAATAGTTGCTAGAGCAATGACTGCGTCTCGAATTGCAATAACATCAGCAGTGTCATAATATTTTGGATGCCTTTCCTGCAAGGGTATGCTTGCTGAAAGAAATATTGTTTTTAATTTTTCTGGAGCCATAAGTTAAATTCCTGTTTTTTAATAGTCTGTACATCTAAATACTCATTAAGATATTCCAAATGTTTTAACCATTTTTCTCTAATGCGTACATTATCATAGATTAAATAAACTTCGTCAACGGAATATTCTTTTATCTCCTTTTTTAATACCGAAGATTGATTATAATCTATTGACTGAGGAATACCAACAGATGGAATAAATATCCGTCTTTTATTTTCTGCTATTTCTTCTGTTATAAATCTCTCAGGCTGTATGCTAACGTTTTTACCATTTCTTCGAGCGATATTAAGGAACTCAGTAATCAGATTATCTTGTCTGGCTGCAAGGTTTCTTGCCCTAATAGATTCAACTTTTTGAATGATACTTTTTAAAGTAATGTCTGTAAGCCTTGAAACATCTTTATTGTCAAATATGCCATCAATAAAGTCTTCTGACTGCATTTGGCGAGGAAAACAAACTTCCGCCATTGAGGCTAACTTATTATTAGGCCAAACTAATTGCAGAACACCGATTTGTTTTACACTTGCTTCGGCAATTTCTTTTTCGCACCATTCACTTTCTAAAAATTTGACAGTGTTTAGCAAAACAATTACATCACAATCTGTCATTCGATGCCACAACTCATCCTGAAATGGCTCACCTTGTTTTATTGAGTGTGTATCTAGAAATACATCAAAATTATTTTTTTCTAAGGCTTCATAGAGTTGAATCGCAACCGAGGATGATTCATCTCTTTTATAACTTATAAATACCTTTCTTGTATTCCTTAGATTACCAAAAGATTCCAAAATAAGACTTACAATTTTGTCTTTTTGATATTGTTCATATTTAAGGCCATTTTGATTAGAGAGAATTTCAGGAATTTCATTTTTAAAAGAGTCGTAAAATATTGGTAACACAATATTTCCCTCATTCAATAGTCTTTCAACAATCGCAATATCCTCAAATTTTCCATTTTGACTACCGAAATAGAGAACAAAAGTCGGTTGATTGCCTTTGTATATCTTGTCAACTTCGTAGTCTCTGATTATTTGATAAAAATTTTTTTGAAGGTTTAATTCTCCTAATTTTTCATATAGCAAGGTCGTAATTTCTTCAACAATGGCTGTGAGGCTTCCGAGAATTATTATTTGATATTTGTATTCCATGCTGTTCGATTCTTTATAAATCTATTTTTCATTAATGTTGAAACCAGGATGTGCTGTTTTGTGCGTTGGCTGTCATTATTTGTTTTTTACTTTAGTATCAAATTGTCAATCGTTTTTCTGTCTTTTTACACTTGGCGCTAACGGGAAAGCATCATCATTGTTGTTATATCGCTTGTAGCATCTGGAAAAGTGTTCTTATCCGCCCCCAAAGGAGCTATAACAACACTTATTAGCTTAATATCTTTTTATTGTTACAGGATACGTATTCAACGGCTAAGGTTTTTATTTGAGGCTTAAAGTTAACAATATAAATAATTAAAACAACACTTGTTAATTGATAACCATCCTGTTGTGGGTGATCCTTGAAAAATATATGAAAAAACTGTGATTAAAATCGGAAATACTATAGTAGTTTCAGGAAAAGAATGAAAATCAAATCAGGAATAGCAGGGATAAAAATTTATGCCAAATCGCCAATTGGCTTAATCAGGAATATTTATACCATATTCCTTTTCGAATTCATCAAACAGTTGTTTAAGGGAATATCTTTCGTGCCTGCAGATATTGTATATTGTTGATAAAGGAATATCATACCCTTCTGCAATTTTCAGTTTACTAATAGTCGAAGAAGAAATTCCACACAGCTTAGCATATCTGTTTTGTGTAATTTCATTCTTATTCTGGTCGTAAAATATTCTTAAGAATTTGGATGCAATAAAGTTGCATAAGTATTTATTAACTAATGCATTTTTTTCGTTAAATTCTTCTTTATTGAACTTTGAATTCATTACCGATATAAAATCTCAGTATCAAAACAATGAAATATTAAAAAAACAACTGTTCGCGTTAGCGAATGATTAGAAGATTTTACTATATTTGTCAAGACATTACATTTGGAAGATGTAATTTTGCGAACCTTCGATAAATAAAATATTAGAAGCTTTCGCTTAGAATCTCGATCTGAAAACTGGTAATTTTCTTTTGCAACGAGATCATAAGCATTAAGAGGCTCACGACCTAGGCGTGGGCTCGCTTATCGTTGCAAGGTATACCAGTACCTCAGGTCGGTAAGTTGAGTCCGCGCCTTTTTTCATTTAATTCCAGGCGTTATAACCTCTGCTTTCCGGCTTACATTCTGCTTGTCACAAGCATGATGCTACGTAAATACACTTGTATAATAAATCAAAACTGCCTATGACAAAATAATCAGAGAACAACTGGTAAGCCCGCTACAACAGTTTGGCGACGTGTAGCAGGCTTGGTCGTTAATTAATTCTAACCATCAATTAACATCGAAATTTATGAAA
>JAFGVU010000037.1 GCA_016937855.1 Bacteroidales bacterium
GTATTTATAAAATGAAATCGCAATAAATTGTTGGCTTCATCAAAATCTACATGAGTAAATTTATTCCATGAAGTTGTTCCAAGTAGCAATTTAGCTGTGATGTAGTCAGTAATATTATATGGAGCCGTAACTTTTACATCTTCATCATAGTATTTCATAGTTGCATTAGCCGAAAAGTTTGTAAATCCAAGTCCTTCAACAACCCAGTGATATTGCAGTACGTTAATAGTATCAACAATTTCATTACAAGGTTCAACGTCTTCTTGAATAGTAGGGTGTTTTTCATTTGCAGCTTTAATTCTAATACTACCGGCATCGGTTAAAGTAATATTAAATTCAACAGGGGTATATTTTCCTTGTGAACCAATTGGGAAAATAAAATCTCCGCTATAAGCATCGGCAAACGATTTTTTAATCCCATTGTCAGTAAAAGAAATATTTGTTTGAACCATGTTATTTTCGCCATAAGCAGATGCTTCAATAAAAATAGCGTCCTCGTCTAGAACGAGCATGTTTTTACCAATATCAAAAATACCGGATTGCATTTGCACAGCGTCATCAATATCAATTGTAGGGATAGCAGTTCTAACAAACAGACCGTCAGGATTATTAATAGTAATTTTTCCCCATAACCCGCTGGTATTCATTTCTTGTTGGATTGCTCCAACAACAGATATTCCGTTTCCGCTTCCGCCCCAATCGTGTGTTCCATCGTTGAAAAGATTTCCATATACAAAAATATCATTTCCGTTGTCGGCTAAAATTCCGTCAAGAAGATGAAATTCGTTCAAAACATTTATATCGGAGTTAATATTAACTAAATTGGTTGCTGTTTTTTTGAAGTTATAAAAATCAGTTTCGCCCGTAATTTCTTGGGTTAATGAACCACTAAAATAAGTAGTGTTTCTTACAGGCAGATATGTTCCGTTGTTTGTCCAATTTCCGTGTATTGTTATGTCCCAATTATCTGAATTTAATATTGTATTTGCATCAATAGTAAGATTTTCGTCAATAAATAAGTCTTTATAACAAATTTTTAGAGTTGGATTATTTGTGCTTGCGTTATTTGTTTTTATATTTTTTAACGGAATATTTGAAAACAATCCAATTGTTTGATTAGCAGCAGTATTTGTATTTCCAAATTGAATAATAGAACCTGTTCCCAAACTGTAAATTTCGGGTGCTATATATGTAGCAGGAAATTGCGGATTATTTTGGGCATTGGCGATAATAATTATTGAATTTTCGGTCATTGTAAAATTGCTACCAGCGTTTAGTATTTCAAAAACGCCGCGATTGTTTTCGGGAATGTTTCCTGCATCTGTTCCAATTCTTACATCACCAGTTTCGGAGGTTAACCGGAAATTGAGTATGCCCTCTTCGGTGTTGGTAGAACGGCGTATTTGTGAACCAACATAGAATTTATTACTTCCACTATTAATAAAAATCTCTGAAACCCCGCTTGCGGTGTATTCAATATAGTTATTGGTGCCTTCGTTAAAAAGAGCATTAACACCAAAACCTATATCAAGCTGTCCGTCGAGCCAAATACCTGTGTTACTTCCACTAACCCTTGCTGTTGCACTGCTTCCGAGCCAAAGTTTGGCTTCTTGCGGAATTTTAAAATCGGCACCACCCGATGTGAGCGTTACATCAATGCCGGCATCGTGCAAACCTAATCGGCCGCTGATTAGTTCAATGGCTTTTTCGTCGCCGTCGGTGGGTCCGTTTAGAGTGAATGCGTCCATAAAGTTGAAGGCAACCCACACAGAGGCGGCTTCTTTGTTCATAACTATGCGGTAGAGGTCGGGGACTGATGAGGAATTGAAGTCATTGTTGAAATCGGCACTTGAGCTTCCATTTAATTCTAAAATAACTCCGCCGCCGCCTGTATTTGCATAAAAATCAACGGTTGGGGTGCCCACCGAAACATCGTTGTTTTGAATATTAAAATCACCTGAAAGAAAAATATGGTGCTCAACAGTAGCGTTTTCATCAATAACAAATTCATTATCGCTTTCTCTGTTGCTGCCATCCATTGAACGAACCAAAATTGAGCCGGCGGTAATTGTTCTTGAATTATTTTGAGGGAAAACAACTTTGCCCGGATTGTTCCAACCTACCCTAAATTCTGTTTGACATGTTATATCACCATTTGCACCATCGTTTAAATAAAGTAAAGCACGGGAATCTACGAACATCGCATAACAGGTAATGTCGTTTGTAAATTTTGCGCTTCTGGGGAACGAACCCAGTGCCCCGTCGCCATTATAATATTGTCCGGCAATTCTTAATGTTGGAAAAATAGACGGATAAGAAGGTAAGGTATGGTTTCCGTTTTCCAAGGTATATTGCCAATAATTAGAAGAATTATTTGCCCAAGCCGTAAAATCTGTTTGTTGAAAATCACAATCATCAACACCGTCAATATCGATATATATATTGCCAAAGCCCTCAACTTCTCCTAAATTGACATCTTTAACGTTTTCGTTAATGAAAAACAGAGGAATTGAACCGGTAGGCGATTTTTCAAAAATTAGTTTGGCACATCTGGCATTATGATTGTCCAACTGTACTTGATGCCGAGTATTATCTGTATGATAACCTATTACAGCAATATCGCCTGCTTGTGGATAACCGCTGCCTATTTTTGTTTGTCCGGGTCCATGTGGCACGCTTGTCCAATAATTTGCATCATTCCAATCTCTTCTGGTTCCGGGAGATGTATTATAGGAATAATATATTTTTAAATTTCCGGTAAAACTTGAATTTTTTCCGGCAGTGTAACTTGCATCTCTCAATAATAGGGTTTTGGTAGTGAAAAATAAATTTGAAGGAGAATTTACTGCACCATCAACATCGTTTCTTTCATACGGACTTTCATTTAAAACTTCGCCGGCAACCCAACTGTTTTTAATTACACCATCTCCGGTGTTATCTTCATCGTCAGAATCGTCTAATTTAAATGTATAAATAACATTAGGTGGAGCACTGAAACCATCAGCAACAACTTCCCAGTAATACGAATAGGTGTTGCCGCCGGGAGTAACTGCTGTTTGTAAAAAGTTATCGGCAACGCTTACTTTAATTGTGCCATCATCACTATAATTGGTAACAATAGCAGTTGCTGGCGTATATCTTGTGATTGAATTGGCATTTGTTCCAATCGGGAAAAAATACGTGTCGTTTTGAGTAACCGGCAATGTTATGCCACCGTCAGAAGCATTTCCGGCAGTTTGGAACATTAGAGCCGGCGAGTATGTGCCTGTTGTTGTAAGTGTTCCGGCAACTTCCATGTTGTAAATATCCAAATCCATAAGTCCTTGACTTAATATAAAATCGGTAATATTAACATCGGAGAGTAGTTTTGCACCGTTTGCGTTATCGAGCTGAAAATTACCAAAGGCTTGTTCTTTTCCGTATGCACCTTTGATAGTTTGAGAACTTGTTCCGTTCAGAACTAATTTTCCGTCGGGTGTGTCGGTTTCAATAATCTGACCATCTATGATTTCCAGATTGCCTTTTAGGTGAATATCCCAACGGTTATAGTCAAATTCGCCGCGTGTGATTGTAAAATCTCCAAGAATTTCAATAGGTTGCAATGTTGCCGCACGTCCGGAGCTTAACACTACTACGCTGTTAAAAAGTAACGGGTTCCAACGTTGGTCTTTTTCAATTATTAAATTATTGAATTTTAGTTCGCCTGCGTTTGAAGTATTACGAATGTAAATAGTAGATGAACCGCTTGAATAGAAGTGTGTTGTATTTGTGCGAGCTAAATACGAACCTCCGTTTTTCAAATCAAAATTTCCACCTATAAATAAATCATAATCTGTGGCATCAAAATCATCTTGAACATCTAATTCACAATTTCCATTTATTGTTAAATTATGAAGAACTTTTAAGTTGTGTGTTTGTCTAACGAGTGCAGTTCCGGTTCCGCTCAATCGTTTTATTTCTAAATCCCAAACAGGAGCAGTAGAGCCTATTTCAAAATTGTTTCCGCTTGCAATTTCTATTGTAACTTTTCCACCGGTAACGTTGTAGTTTCCTTCAAAAGAGGGGATAAAAAAACCGTTTGTATTTCCTCCCCCAATATCCTGTAAAAGAATTTCACCACCAGACATGCTAAAAATACCTGTTCCATCATCAAAACCAAAAATTGGATACCCACCATCTACGCTACCAGCTTCGGTTTGATTTCCTCTGGCAATAAATAGTCCTCCGGTTTGTATATATGAGGCAACTCCACCACCACCGTTTGCACTACGAAGTTGTGATGTGTTTACAGTTCCGCCTTCAATTTTAACTTGTGCGTTAGCCTGAGACCAAAAAATAAATCCTGCTGAATTTCGTGTCCCCAAAAAGCCATTAGAAATTTTAAATTCGCCATAAACAGATAATGCCTGTACGCCACCACCTGAATTTACACCAACAGCAGTTGCCGTATATCCTGTTATTTGATTTATGTCGCTTGCAGTAGAATAAACTACAACGTTGTTTCCTGCAACCCACAATCGTGCATTTTTTCCTATTGCATAATCTCCGTTTCCTCCTTCAACACCTCCTTCTGAAAGAGTTGGTATTTCAATATTTCCTGTAAGTTTAAGTGTTCCATTTTTTATAAATAGAGCTTTCCTTACTTGTGGATTTTCGGCAGTATATCCCAAATTTGTTATACGACCAACATTATTTGCCCCAAACAATCTAAAATTTGCAATATCAGAAGAAAATAGTTCTAAAATATAATTTTTGTTTACTCCTTTGTCAATTATTAGATTATATAAATCTGTTTGACCGTTAAGTGTTGCTTTGTTGTTGCTTGTACCTGTAAAAATAAGCGTTACAGCTCCGTTAGTAGCAAATGCGTCATAGGTTGGAGCCGTTAAATTGGATAAAATTACAGTTCCGTTATTTAAAAAATCGCCGCCAACAGTAATTTGATGAAAAATACTATGGTATTCTAAACCATCGTCTTCGGGCATAACGCCGGTTCCTATTTGATAGTTTGCGGTGGCAAAAGTATTACCTGTTCCCACAGAAATAGAACCATCAGATAATACCGAAACATCTTTATTAACTGTAAGATTTATAATTCTGTCATCGGTAGCATCGTTTATTTGTAAATTTCCTATTTCGATAGTTAGGTTACCATTAATTTGATAATTATTAGTAAGAGTTAATTTTTGAGTAGCATCATTTAAAATAATTTCAACATTAAAAAACTCTCTTGCAGTAGCTAAATCGTATGAGTTTCCTTGATAAACCACTGTTCCTTCGCCTTGCCCCTCGGAAACAAAATGAGTAGCATCTCCGGCAGGGAAATTATCGCCTTGTAATAAAATTCTACCAAAACCTCTTATTACACCAAAACTATGTCCGGTTGTTGAGTTTATATCCAAACGACCATCAACAGTTAAAGAAGTATTTAATTTGTTATCGGAAGCAACAGTAACTGTTTTTCCGCTTAAAACAACAACTTTATCGGCAGAAGAGGTAGGTGAAGTAGTTGGAGTTAGCATATCGGGATTATTTGGCAAAGCCCCCGACGGGTCAAGTGTCCAAGTTTGCCAATCATCCCAATCACCTGAAATAAGTGAATACCACGTTCTTCCATTTGATCCTTTTAAAGGAGAATTTACATCATCTTCGGTAGCAAAAGTATAATAACCTGATTGAAAATCGGTGGAATTTAAATCAAAATAAACTCTGTCGCCATCACTAATTCCATTAGCATTTTGAACAACTGTAAAAGCACCGCTCGTTCCACTTCTGTATAAAAGCACATAATTGTTAAAATTAACAGGGTATAGACCGTCAGTAAGAGCTTCGTTAAAATCAAAAGCTATTCTGACTTCCGGTGTATTAACTTCTTCGGCATACCAAATACGATTATAACGTAAATCAACACCGGCAGGCACATCAGCATTAGTAAAATTAGCACTGCTGTTTGCCAAACCATTGTGCGAAGCAAAAACATAATCGCCAACATTTAAACCGGATAAAGCGGTCATGTACATTCCTGACGAAGCGGCAACAGAATGTTCTCCGTTAGCTTCTTCTCCAATACCGGCAACATTGTTTTTATAAGCTAAAACCGGACTATAAAGGTCGTTATTAATTGTAATTCCGTATTTTACTTCAAGGTATTGATTAACAATCTGTAATTGTGCATCGTTAAGAGCATTGCTGAAAATTATAACTTCGGCAACATCTATGTCTGAATATGTATTAGTGGGAACATATCTTGCAATAGCAGCACCATTGTAACTGGATAGTTTTGCATTGTTGCTCCGAGTTCCTAAGAGCGTATTGTTTTGGTAATGTCTTCTTTGGTCAGTACTTTCAGAAGACGATAATAAAGTTGTAAAAATTCCATAAGTATTAATATCTGTGCCTCCTGTTCCGGCAGCTAATAAGCTACTATTGTAGTCATTTCCGTAGTGATTTGAATTTAATGTAGATGCATCATTGCAGTAAAAATGCAAATTTTTATTAGAAGAAGCGTCAGAGCCTCCAATCATTATTTTTCTGCTGCTATTAGATCTTCTTTTTGACACCAAAATTACGGTGTAATCAGAGTTAGCAATAAGGTTTCCGTTAAAAGGCATAAAATCCTGATTACCAGCCCCTCCGGAAGGGTCAAATACAATAGCGGGTAAACCATTGATTTGTCCGGTTCTATAAACAGGTTGTTGATTTACAGATGCCTGCATTGCATCATTAGTATTACCAGACAAATCAGTCCAAGTAGCAACAGCATCTAAATCGGACAAACTTAAAGTTGAGGCATCAAACCAAATAACATTTTCCGGTTGACCGGTTGAGCCGGTTGCATTACCCACTCCTCCGGGACCGGTTTGTGCTATTGTTTTGTTAGCAAAAGGTTGCAGTAATAGCATCAAAACAGATATAATTAGAATTTTTTTCATATTTGTACGTTTAAATAGTTTCATTTGATTGTTTTAAAGTTTAATAATATATTTAGCTTTATATAATTCTTGTTATAATATTAGTTTCCTTGATATATATAGTCATAATTTCTATAACCTGTATAGTTTTGAAACCAATTAGGATATAAAAGCCCATTGCTTTCGGCCCAAGTTTTAAAAAACAAATATCCAAATGTTATCTGACTTTTTTCGGTAGGGTGATTAAAAGGTTCTGGTATATGTATTGCCCAAGGCAAGTTGTTTTCAGTAAGATAATATTTATTGCTGTCAATATTGCTGTCATCATCTCCGTTTCCAAACAAATCAGTGTTTTGTAAATCAGTTGGAGTATAACCCGGAAGATGAACTTCATAATCTCTGTTTCCATCTTTTATTAAAAAAGGATTGAACGGTGGTATTCCTACTTCATTTTGAGTAAGAGGATTAATAAAAGTCAAAGAAACGGTTATGCTGTCGTAAGGGACAAGAGAATGTCCATTGTACACATTTACAAAACCTCCGGTTGGGTTTGACAAAATATCGTAGGCATCATCAAAAGGTATAATAACAGTATTTGTCTGATTAGCTTCTGTTCCGTTTGAATTTGTGTTTATATAGCTATGAAGTAAACTACAACCTACAACATTATTAACATTTGTATAAGATACAGGAATTTCAAAACCAAAGCCATTGTGGAAACCAGCACCAATTGCACGAACAATGAATGTGCTAATTACATCAACAACGTTATTATCAGCATTGGTTACTCTGTTTATTTTATAGTCAGTAACAAGGTCGTTAAAATCATAATCACCTTTATTGTACCATAAATCTTCAAAAGCTAATGAACCAAAGGCGAAGTTGTTATACGCACGAATAGGGTCTTGAGGGTAATCTTCAAGACTGTCGCAAATGCCGTCATTATCAGTATCGGTACATTCATCACCAATAACAATATCATCATCAGAAAAAGCTGAATAAGGGGAAATAGTAGCATAAAAAACAGCATCATTAAAATCGTGGTCGCAACCACTTTGGTCTCTTCTTAAATCTTCAAAACCAAGAATTACAATTTCATTTACAGGATCAAGAAGAAAAACACTATGACGTTTTAAATCATTTGTGTTTTCGATGTTAAATTCAGAGTCGGAGTAGTGAATATATATTCCATTTGTAAGTTGTTCGTTTTGCCATGCACTTGCAATCAAAAACCATCCAATTGTTGTGTTTTCGGGAAATGTATCAACAAAACCTCGAATAGGGTCATTGTACATAAGTTTTACTTTATTTCCACAAGTTAAACCTCCGCCAGAATTAACAAAAGAAGAATTTGGGAAAATAATTGTCATATTATCAATATCATCAGCACTTTGAGGGGGATTATTAGTCGGATAAGAATAATAACCGAGAGCATTTTTCATGCCGGCACCTTCGTGAATAAAAGTTATCCAAATTTCGGCACTATCAATAAGAATGATGTTAGCTTCTGCGCCAGATGCAATATATTCAGGATGATTATCAGGAACTGATTGTCTTTCGGGCAAAATAGCATTAACATATTGAAGAAATTCAGAAGAAACAACATCGTCATCTGCCAAATAATAAGGAACTCCATTTGTGTCATATTCGCCTAAAAATAAATATGTTGCATCTTTGGAGCCGAAAGATTTGTTTTTAAGAAAATATTTTCCGTTACCTCCAAATGTATATGAAATATTAGAACTTACATTTAGTTCAACTTGGGAAGAAACGCCAATAAATAAAGGGCAAACATAAATTAAATCAAGATAATCAGGTACAGAAAATATAGCATCAAAATTGCCATTTTGGTTTGTTATACCCTTAAAAAGAAGTTGCAAATCTTCTTTGTTGGCTTCAATTTGAGGGTCAAGATTGTAAACTTCTATAATTGCTCCACCGATAGGGTTATTTGAAGTTGTTTGTAAAGTTATTGATAAATTTACCTCTTGTGTGGTAAGGAATAAGAATCCATCATTGACTGAAAGTTCATCCATTAGATAATCATCATTGTTATCCGGTTTTATTTCATCTTTTTCACATGATGTTACTGAAAATAATGCTAAAAAAATAAGCACAAAAATTTTCAATATTATTATTAATCTCATGTTTTTCATAGCTGGGATTATAATATTAATAGAATTGATAAAATGTTTAATTTAAAAATGCAGTTTTTTTTACATTTGTTTGTTCGTTTCCATTACTTATTACGAAAAAAACTAGAAATTGTTTCAATAATGTCAAAAAAAAAACACATTGTAATGATAAATGATATGTTTTGCTTGAATAGACGTGTTTTTGGAAATATTATTTTTTTGTGTTTTATAAAACGAGAATAAGATAATGTTAAATTATTTTAATTAAGTAAATTAATTCTTTATATGAAATTAGATTTTTCATTTATCATGAAAATTTAAAAAAAATAAA
>JAFGVU010000228.1 GCA_016937855.1 Bacteroidales bacterium
AGGTTCTCAGATGAGAGCCTTTTCGTTTATATTGAGATCTGCGACACCCGGGTCGCGAGTCCCGCTTGGCGAGGATCCTCGAAAAATTAATTAAATTAGAAATTTAATATTTTTCGGGATTCGAGTCTCGTCCAGTCCGCAGAAAGGTTCTCAGATGAGAGCCTTTTTTTGTTAAATACTATGGTTCAGAAACATTTAATTCTCTGTGGTGTAATCTTAATCCTATTTTATAATTTTTACGTATATATTCGGCAATTCGTTCGGCGCAATAGACGCTTCGGTGTTGTCCTCCGGTACATCCAAAACTAATTGACAATGAATTAAAATTACGATCTATATAATTGTCGATTGTTGGTTTTACTGTTTTAATTATATTCCCGACAAACTTATCAATATCTGTTTTCTCTTTAAAAAAGTTTATTACTTCTTGATCTCTTCCAGTAAGCTTCTTGTACTGATCATATCTGCCCGGATTTTCAACCCCCCTACAGTCAAACACAAATCCACCACCATTTCCGCTATCATCATTTGGATATGATTTCTTGAAACTAAAGCTTGTAATTGTTACTGTAAATTTCTCAAAAACTTTTGGTTGAAATCTGTCTGTTACTGCTAATTTGTTTAATACTGAATTTAGCTCAGGGTATTTATCGAATTCAGATGTTTGCGACAGAATAGATCTGATATTTTCCAGAGCAAATGGAATGCTTTCTATAAAATGAACTTTCTTTTCAATTAATCCTCTAAATCCATAAGCACCAAGTGTTTGTAAAACTCTTACAAGAACATAATTGTTGAATTGATTAACAAACTCAATGCGGTTGACAGGTATGTACGTTTCGACTTGATCGATATAGTGATTTAAAAGTTCCTCTTTAATTTCGATTGGCAGTTGAGCTTTTGCCTGATAAAGAAGTGAGGCTAAATCGTACTGAATAGCTCCCTTTCTCCCACCCTGATAATCTATAAAATATGGAGCTCCGTTTTTTATCATGATGTTACGAGACTGGAAATCGCGAAACATAAAGAATTTATCTCCGGTTTTAGCGAGATTATGCGATAAAATGTTAAAATCGATTTGCAGTTTACACTCATCGAATACAAGTCCGCTTACTTTTAAGAAATAAAATTTAAAATAATTTAAATCAAATAAAATCGACTCTTGATTAAACTCTGATATTTGATAACAATTTGAAAAATCGATATAGGGTGCTGAGCTAATTTGCATTTTAACTAATTCATTGATTGACTCTTTGAACAAACTCATAGTAACAGGCGAAAAGCTACCTCTTTTTGCATCAGTCAAAACTAAATCAAACAATGAAACATTACCCAAATCTTCTATGAAATATACAGTTTCATCATCACTGACATAGAATAGTTCAGGTACATTAAGGTTTAAAGAATTAAAAACTCTGGTAAAATAAAAGAAACTTCTGTTCTCTTCAAGATTATCGCTGCAAACACCAATTAGTGTTTTTGAGCTGTAGTAAAACCTATAGTATTTACGGTCAGACCCTGCCTGAGCAAGCATTTCAATTTTCTCCGGATGGGAACCGGTAAATATGATAAAGCTGTCGTATATTCTTTTCGCATATTGATTTAATTGCGATGATAAGTTTTTCATAATTCATTAATTATAATTGAAGATAAATTTAATCATAAAATAGTTGTATTTCAATTTCAAAGATTGATTTTATTAACGAAAGGATGTTAAAGATGTTGATTTTGTTACGGTTTACAAATAATACCACAAGAGGAATCTCTTGAAGCACCGGTAACACTTGCTAAAACATTGTCTTCGCCTCTCAATCGAAGAACTCCAAGTAGGGCAAAAATCAGTGCTTCTTTAAACTCAACAATCTTACTTTCAGGAATAACTAATTTGCATTTTGTTTGTTCCCTAATGCACTCGATCAAGAAATCATTATAAGCCCCTCCGCCTGTTATAAGTGCATTTTTGTGCATATTAAGTTCATTAGCAATTGTTTTTGCAATATGCTTAGTTAAAGTGTGTAAAACATCCTTTATTTCATAATGAACATAATCCGTCAAAATTGGGTTTACATATTGCTTAACCCACTCAACAGACAACGATTTAGGAGCAGTTTGACTATAGTATGGAATTTTATTAAGTCTGTCAAATAAATCGGTAATTATCTGACCACTAGCTGCAATATTACCTTTGTCGTCGTAGTCAAGATTCAACTTACGAGCAAACACATTTAAAACAATATTAACAGGTGAAATGTCAAATGCTATCCTGTTTTTTTCTTTGTCTTCGAAAGAGATATTTGAAAATCCGCCCAAATTGAGACATGCATCATATTCATTAAACAGCAAACGATCACCAATTGGAACAAGAGGAGCTCCTTGTCCTCCAAGCGCAACATCACCACGTCTAAAGTCACAAACGACTTCAATATTGGTAAGTTTTGCAATTAATTCTCCATTTCCAATTTGCAAAGTATATCCCATTTGAGGCTTGTGAAAAACAGTATGTCCATGAGAACATATTATTTGTGGAGTTAGCCCTGTCTTTTTTATTGTTTTTAGAATAGTTTGATAAACGAAAACGGAAAAATCATGCTCAGTTTCAATTATTTTTATTGCATCATATTCACTGCAATTTATTAGATTGTTTTTTAATTCAGCCGGGTAACTTACAGATTCAGCTTCGATGATTTCGAAATTCCATGAGTTTTTGTTAAGACTAAAAGAACAAAAAGCAAGATCAAGTCCATCAACCGATGTGCCCGACATTATTCCAAGTGCAATATATGTTTGATAATCAGCCAGTTTATATTTTTTAGAAATAATCAGTTCAAAAATAGTTAAATTAAAACAATTTTACTAATTTAGCGGTCGAAAATTAAAAACCATAGTTATGAAAAGAATAATAGTACCAATCGATTTCTCGCCCGAATCCTTAAAAGGGCTTGAATTAGCAATCGTTTATGCAAACAAATTCAATTCCGATTTACAAATGGTTTTCGTGCAAAGCAAGAAATCAGGTAAGTTTCATATTGAGCTAGACAATCAGTACAATTCTGCCCTTGAGGAATTTGAGACATTGATTGATAAATACAAAAAAGATTTACATCAAGACTGTGATTTTTCTTACATTATCAAATCAGGTAAGGTTCATGAAGAAGTTGCACATCAAGCCGAAGCTTTTGATGATTCTATAATTATTTGCTCAACAAACGGAGAATCGGGCTTTTCTGATTTCGTTATGGGTAGCAATGCATACAGAATTGTTCAGGAAACCGAAAGACCGGTCATTACGGTAACTTCTGAAAGATATATCGGGAATGTTGATAAAATTGTGTTGCCCCTTGATATTACTAAAGAAACTCGCGAAAAAGTGCCTATTGTTGCAAAAATTGCTAAAGCATTTAACTCTGAAGTTCATATCATTAAAGTTACAGGCTCGACAAGCGAAGGCATTCACAATAAACTAAAAATGTACGCCACACAAGTAAAAAAATACTTCGATGAAAAAGGAATAAGATATCAGTCCAGTCTTCTCGTTGGTGACAATATTACCGAATCAACAATAGAATATGCTAAAACTATTGATGCTGATTTAATTGCAGTAATGACGGAACAAACAACAGCAATAGCAAATTTCTTGTTGGGCTCGTATGCCTATCAAATGCTTAACACTTCACCTATTCCGGTTTTAAGTATAACCCCAAAGGGTATATTCTTTACTTTTGGTGTTAGAACAACCGGTGGGTAATTGCAATACCGTATTAAATTATTAGCGACTGGTTTTCCGGTCGCTTTTTTTTATTATTTTTGCAAACGATTTAAATTTATTAGATATGAAAATTTCATACAACTGGCTAAAAAATTATATTGATATTGACATAGATATTGATAACTTATCAAAAATATTAACACAAATTGGACTTGAAGTTGGAAGTGTTGAGGATTTCAATAGCATTGAAGGCGGTTTAGAGGGATTTGTTACAGGTAATGTTGTTGACTGTGCAAAACATCCTAATGCAGACAAACTAAGCGTTACTAAAGTGGATGTTGGAACAGGGGAATTGCTTAGCATCGTTTGTGGGGCACCAAATGTTGCAGTCGGACAAAAAGTTATTGTTGCTACCGTAGGAACAACTCTTTACACAAAGGATGGATCGTTTGTAATAAAAAAAGCTAAATTGCGTGGTGAATTATCTGAAGGGATGATTTGCGCAGAAGACGAAATTGGCATAGGCTCATCTCATGCAGGCATCATGGTGTTACCAGAAACCACTCCGATTGGTATTAAAGCGTCTGAATATTTCGAAATAGAAAAAGATACCGTTATTGAAATTGACCTTACTCCTAACCGAATTGATGCCGCTAGTCATATTGGAGTCGCCAGGGATCTAGCTGCATATTTTAATAAAAACTATTCTCTTCCGGACATTGATAATGTTGAAAACAAAACAAATAGATTTAAAATTGATGTAGAAGTAAAAAACATCGAAGCATGTCCAAGATATATGGGCATTTGCTTGGACAATATAAAAATCACAGACTCTCCTGATTGGTTAAAAAACAGACTAAAAGCTATTGGACTAAATCCTATAAACAACATCGTTGACATAACAAATTTTGTTCTTCACGAAACAGGCCATCCACTTCATGCATTTGATGGCGATAAAATTACCGGACAAAAAATTATTGTTCAAACTGTTGCAAAAGATACAAGTTTTAAAACTCTTGATGAAGTTGAAAGAAAACTAACAGACAATGATTTAATGATTTGCAATACCCAAAAACCAATGTGTATTGCCGGTGTTTTTGGTGGAGTCGAATCAGGAATTACTCAAAATACTAACAAAATTTTTATCGAAAGTGCATATTTTAATCCGGTTTGGGTTAGAAAAACAGCCAAAAATCATGGCTTAAGCACAGATTCTTCTTTTAGATTTGAAAGAGGTGCTGACATAAATATGGCTCCTATTGCATTAAAAAGAGCAGCTAGTTTAATTGTACAATTGGGATATGGCAAAATCTCATCAGAAATCACAGATTTTTACCCTGCTGTTATTGAGCCAAATCGTGTAAACTTTAGTTTTAACAGAGCTCGTCGTTTAATAGGTAAAAATATTGATGAAGAAACAATTCGAACCATTTTACACTCACTCGAGATAAAAATCTTAGAAGAAAAGAATAACGAATTATTACTTGAGATACCATCATATCGTGTTGATGTAACAAGAGAAGCAGATGTTGTTGAAGATATTCTGCGTATTTATGGGTATAATAATATCGAAATCCCAGAAAAAATAAGCATTTCGATAAACAACGCATCAAAACCCGACAACGAAACACTTACAGGAATGATATCTGACATGTTGGCTGCACAAGGTTTTAATGAAATAATGTGCAATTCATTTATTAGCGATAAATATTTTGATAGCAAAGATATAAACAATAACAAACTTGTAATTCTACATAATCCTCTTAGCAAAGACCTTAGCGTTATGCGTCCATCTTTAGTTTATGGCGGACTCGAGAGCATTGAATACAATATAAATCGAAAAAACAATGATTTAATGTTTTTTGAGTTTGGCAGGAGCTATCATGCAGACGAAAAAATTGCAAATACAGGCGAAATAAAGAAATATCGTGAAAATAAGCAGTTAGCTCTTTGGATTACCGGTTCAAAAAACTCTTTGTCGTGGAATAAAAAAATTGAAAAAACCGATTTCTTCTATTTAAAGACTTATGTTCTAAATGTTTTCAGAAAACTAGGCATAGACCTAGATAACATTGAACATGAAATTCACTCTGACAACATTTTCAACCTGAGCATTAGATATAAAACACCTCAAGCAACACTATTGCAAGTTGGAATTTTAGCAAAAGATATTATTCACAGATTTGATATTGATCAGGAAGTTTACTATGCTGAGATAAACTGGGATTATACCCTTGAACTTCTTAAAAACAACAAACTCAGCTACACCCCAGTCTCTAAATTTCCGGTTGTGAAAAGAGATTTAGCTCTTTTGATTGATAAACAAATCACATACAAGCAACTTAAGGATATTGCTTTTTCGAGCATCGGAAAATATCTAAAACAGGTTAATCTATTCGATGTTTACGAAGGTAAAAACATTGAGCAAGGCAAAATTTCCTATGCATTATCATTTTCGTTAGAAGATAGTGAAAAAACAATGACCGACATTCAAATTGAGAAGATTATGAAAAGATTAATATCAGCTTATGAGGATATTGGAGCAAAAATCAGATAAATAGGGGCTGCTAATACCAACCTTGGTAATAAAGGTCATAACGACCTTGAAATCCCAAATCTTTGGTGTAAATGCCTCTCGAAATAGAATCTAATGTTCTGCCTCCTAATGGTTTAGTAATAGATGTATTATATCTTGAAGCAAAAAGGCCATACCCACCATTTAAATTCGTAAATGTTGGTTTTTCCTGCACAATTCCCTGGGATGGAGATGTAACATCCATATAAGTTGAATAGTTTTCATCGGCAGCAACAAGACTAAAAACAATACTATTTGGCATTTTTACCAAACGAGTAACATTTTCACCAGCCGGTGGGATATTAGCTAATAATAAATTATAAAAAGCCGTTACTGAAACTCTCCCTTTTACTTCCGCCGTTGACTCGGTTTGTCTATATTCTTTCGCCTGTGGCCAATAAATAGTTATAGCCTGATCGGTAGTGTCATCATCAATAATCTCTAAATAATTAAATGATACTGTCATTTGAAATATTTTTCCGTTGACACCATTGTTATAAGAATACGGCAACTCTCCGGAATAATTAAACAAATCAACGTAAGGAACATAAGTACTAGGAATAATAATCCGAACACCATCAATAAGGCTAGTTTCTCCGGTAACAACATGTTGTCCGTTATTAATGCTTACCTCTACCATATATTCTGCTTCGACGTCAAGATTTGGACTTCCAACCCATATAGTATTTCGGTCATCAGCAAAGTAGCCATCCGGTTTTTGAATAGTATCAACAGGAGAGAAAATCCATGATCGAGTATTGTAATTGTTTTTATATTCCAATAGCCTCACCTGTACATTTTCGTAAAACAATGAGTCGCTTACTTGTGCCATTTGTGAAGCAGGAACAGGTCCAAGAAATGTCTTGTTTACTTTAACATATTGGTAATCAGCAGATTGATCCAACACGCAATAAACTATTGGAATATCGGCATATTCTCCGTTAACATCAACATCTGTACTACATGCCGAAAAGGTAAAAACAGAAATTAAAAGTATTATTAGTATTTTAATATAATTCATCTTATTATCTTTGCGTTTTAAAACGTCAAAATTAGTAAAATATTTTAAATAAAAACAAAACAAAATGTCAATACATCAAGAAATAAAGAAAGTCACCACTCATGTCCTACAGGAAATGAAGCGTTCTAATAAAAAAATCGCCATGTTAACTGCTTATGATTACAGCATGGCAAAAATACTTGACAGTACTGGCATTGATGTTATTTTAGTTGGTGATTCTGCATCGAATGTAATGGCTGGATATGATTCGACCTTACCCATCACATTAAACGAGATGATTTATCACGCTGCTAGCGTTGTAAGGGGTGTAAAAAGGGCTTTGGTTGTTGTTGATTTACCATTTGGCACATATCAAAGTAATTCGAAACTTGCACTATCATCTGCCATACGAATAATGAAGGAAACCGGAGCCGGAGCAATAAAAATTGAAGGCGGCTCAGAGATTAAAGATTCGATTAAACGTATTTTAACTGCCGGAATTCCAGTTATGGGTCATTTGGGATTAACACCACAGAGCATTCACAAATTTGGAACCTATGTTGTTCGGGCTCGAGAGGAAGAAGAAGCTGCAAAACTAATTGAAGATGCTCATTTGCTTGAGGAATTAGGATGTTTTGCCATTGTTCTTGAAAAAGTACCTGCTAGTCTTGCTACTCAAGTTGCCAACGAAGTAAAAATCCCAATAATTGGAATTGGTGCCGGCAATGTTGATGGTCAGGTTTTGGTTTTACACGACATGCTTGGTATTACTCAGGAGTTCTCGCCACGATTTTTGCGCAGATATGCCGAACTTGATAAAACAATTGGAGAGGCTGTTGTCAATTATATCGAAGATGTAAAATCAGGTGATTTTCCAAACGAAAATGAACAGTACTAATTAAATATGCTTAACGATTCCGACATCATATACGAAGACAATCATTTGATTGCCGTTAATAAAAAAGCCGGACAAATTGTGCAAGGCGACAAAACAGGCGACATTCCACTGTCTGAACTTGTTAAAAACTGGATAAAGACGAAATACAAGAAGCCAGGAATGGTATATTTGGGAGTTCCACACCGACTCGACCGACCTGTTAGTGGTGTTGTCTTATTTGCGAAAACAAGTAAAGCATTGAGTAGAGTAAACGAGCTATTTAAACATAAGTCCGCTAAAAAGAAATATCATGCAATTGTTGCAAACATGCCTCCAAAGACAGAAGACACTTTAGAAGGATACATTTTTCGTAACACAAAAAAGAATAAATCATTCGTTAGAAAAAACGCAGATACTGATACCAAGTTTGCCAGTTTGTCGTATAAGATAATTGGAAAATCAGAAAAGTATTTTTTACTCGAAATCGATTTACATACCGGTCGTCATCATCAAATACGCTGTCAACTTGCCGACATTGGCTGCCCTATTCGTGGTGATCTAAAATATGGATATCCACGCACAAACCGAAATGGAAATATCAATCTGCATGCTGTTGAGCTTTGTTTTGAACATCCTGTCAAAAATGAACCAGTGATTATCAAAGCTACATATCCTGACGAAAAAATTTGGAGAGTTTTTACGATGATTGAATAAAAAAAGAGGCAGACTTTCATCTACCCCTTAAAACCACCATTATGAAAAACTTTTATTTGTTTAAACAATTTTTCGAGTTCCTCGAAAAATTACCTATTATTTTATTTTACCTCTTCAAAGTCAACATCAGTTACTTCGTCGTTTCCGCCTGACTTCTCGGAGCCTTCTGCATTAGGTTGTCCTGCTTGAGCACCAGCATTTGGATCTGTTGCACCTGCTTGTTGCTGTGCATTATACATATCCTGTGAGGCAGCTTGGAAAACCGTATTTAGTTCGTTAATTGCAGCATCAATTCCTGCAATATCTTCGGCTTTGTGAGCGTCTTTTAGTTTCTGCAAAGCTGCGTCAATTGGCTGACGTTTATCGGACGGTATTTTGTCACCATACTCACTTAATTGTTTTTCGGTTTGGAAAATAACTGAGTCGGCTTGATTAAGTTTATCGATTTTTTCTTTTGCAGCTTTGTCTGCATCTGCATTAGCCTGAGCTTCTTCTTTCATTTTTTTGATCTCGTCATCAGTCAAACCCGAAGAAGCCTCGATTCGGATTGATTGTTGTTTTCCGGTACCTTTATCTTTTGCACTAACCTGAAGAATACCATTTGCATCAATATCAAAAGTTACTTCGATTTGTGGCACTTGTCTTGGGGCTGGTGGAATTCCATCGAGATGGAAACGACCAATAGTTTTATTGTCTTTTGCCAGGGAGCGTTCGCCTTGCAAGACATGAATTTCTACTGATGGCTGATTGTCAACAGCTGTAGTAAATACTTCGGCTTTTTTAGTAGGGATAGTTGTATTAGATTCGATAAGTTTTGTCATTACACCACCCATTGTCTCAATACCTAAAGACAAAGGAGTAACATCCAATAAAAGCACATCTTTAACCTCTCCTGTTAGCACACCACCTTGAATAGCAGCACCAATAGCTACAACCTCGTCGGGGTTAACTCCTTTTGAAGGGGCTTTTCCGAAAAACTCTTGAACTTTTTCCTGAATAGCAGGAATACGAGTAGATCCACCAACCAATAAAACCTCGTCAATATCAGAGATTGAATAACCGGAATCTTTTAAAGCGATTTTACAAGGCTCGATAGTTGCATTTATTAATTTGTCGGCAAGTTGCTCAAAATTAGCTCTGGTAAGCGTTTTAACAAGGTGTTTTGGAATTCCGTCAACCGGCATAATATAAGGAAGATTGATTTCTGTACTTGTTGAGCTTGATAACTCAATTTTAGCTTTTTCGGCAGCTTCTTTTAATCTTTGTAAAGCCATTGGGTCTTTACGTAGATCAATATTTTCGTCTTTTAAAAACTCGTCAGCTAACCAATTAATAATCACCTGGTCAAAATCGTCACCACCAAGATGAGTATCACCATTTGTTGATTTAACTTCAAAAACGCCATCACCAAGTTCTAGAATAGATATGTCAAATGTACCGCCGCCCAAGTCAAAAACGGCTACTTTCATATCTTTATTTTTTTTATCAAGGCCATAAGCAAGAGCTGCAGCTGTTGGTTCGTTAATGATACGTTTAACTGTTAAACCTGCAATCTCACCGGCTTCTTTGGTTGCTTGACGCTGAGAGTCATCAAAATACGCAGGTACAGTAATAACAGCTTCCGACACTTCGTGTCCAAGATAATCTTCAGCAGTTTTTTTCATTTTTTGCAAAACCATAGCTGATATCTCTTGTGGTGTGTATTTCCTATCGCCAATTTCTACTCTTGGTGTATTATTATCTCCTTTAATTACTTTATAGGGAATTCTGTTAACATCACCCATAACATTGTCGTACTTTTCACCCATAAAACGTTTAATAGAGAACACAGTGTTTTGTGGATTAGTAATTGCCTGACGTTTTGCAGGATCACCAACTTTACGCTCACCGTCCTTTAAAAATCCAACAATCGATGGAGTTGTTCGACGACCTTCACTGTTAGGAATAACAACCGGTTCGTTACCTTCCATTACAGCTACACATGAATTTGTGGTTCCTAAGTCTATTCCAATAATTTTACCCATTTCTTTTCTTTTTCTATTGTTAATAATTTTAATTTTCAGTTTTAAACACTTGCCTTATGTCAATTGCTGTGCCATTGAGAAAAATTTGATTTTTGCTGCTTTTTTGACACAACAAAACTCTTTTTCCTTAAATAGTGTCAGCAAGCTATGACAAAAAGGCAGAAAAACTCATTGCACAGTCCTTATGCTTTCCAAATTTTGAAATATTTAATTATGCGGGAAAATAGAAATTAATAATCAAATGTAATTTCATAAATTTTTGGCCACAGTTTTCCTGTTATTAGGATTCTGTTGCTTAATGAGTCATAAGCAATACCATTCATCTCAAGCGAGAATGCATGCTCGGCCTCCGAATCATTAGCCAAATCAGTTAAATCTAGTTTTCCAACAACCTGACCACTTTTGGAATCAATTTTAACAATAATATTTGTCATCCAAACATTGGCATATATATACCCATTAATATATTCAAGCTCATTTAAATGATTAACTGCATAAGAATTTTCAGTAACAGCTAAACTTTTAACAACCTGGAATGTATTCGGATTTAAAAAAGTTAAATTAAAAGTTCCGTCTGACATTATCAAATTAGTTCCATCATTTGTGAGTCCCCATCCTTCTTTATTTGCATATTCAAATGTCCTGATTAGCTTATAAGTATCAAGATCATAAACAAATCCGGTTTTGGAAATATATGTTAACTGATAAACTTTACCATCAAGGATAGTAATCCCTTCGCCAAAATATTTATTTTTGTCAAGCTCTGCTTTTACATCTATTTTACCATTGGATAAATTAACAATTCCAAATAGAGATCTCGTAAAATTAAGACCAGCAGTAGCACCAGTACTTTCGAATAATTCGCCATTATAAAACAAAAACCCTTCGGTAAAAGAAGTTGTATCGTGAGGATATGTAGCAATAAGCCTATAATCGACAATCGGAATTTCGGGTGGTGTTGGTATAACCTCTACATTATCAGGGTCGCCTGGATTTGATTTACATGCGACCATCAATAATACTATGGCAAAAATATAGATTAAGTATTTTTTCATTAAAAAACTTTTTGCGATAAAATTAGTAAAAAAATCAAAACTATAAAAATGTGAAAGGTATACACAAGTTCCAAATGCATTTTGCTAAATAGGGTCTACTTAAAACACTGAACACATTGAATGTCAATTAGATGAATATGATTTAAGCATTAAGTGCAAGGATTTAGCACCTAAATAAAATAAAAAGTCCCGATTGGGAGTCGGGAACTTTTTGTATTAAGCATTGTTATTTAAAGGAGAGTATTGTATGAAGTTATTTTCATAATGTTCTTCATAACGCAAGTGTAAAGTCAAATATTGTACCAAACGATATTTTTATTTTTAATGGCGCTTTTGTCACGATATGAGTAAAATTTTTGTCCAAGACAATATCCTTATGACATTTTTACATGACATATAGTCTATTTTGTCATCAATATTATTAACCACTTAACAAAAAACATAATTATTTTGTTGATATCAGATATGTAATCGATTTTCAACACATCGCAAAACAAAAATCAAACACAACTAAAAATTATTGTATATTTGTATAAAACCACTTATCATGAAACCTATTTCTATCTTAGTTTTTCTATTTGCTTGTAGTGCAACATTTTCACAAACCTATTCGCCAATTACTGTTACCGGCAAAAGATTAAGTATTGGTTATCACCAAATGGGGGCTCCTTACCCAACTCACAGTTTTTATGAACTGATTGGAACAGACACAATAATAAATGAAACTAGTTATAAAAAACTATTATCATCAGATTTTAACAATGAATTTAGTCCGGAATACCAACTTGTAGGTTTTATAAGAGAGACTGAAGAACGAAAAGTGTATTTGCGAGACATCGATGGTGTCGAAGGATTATATTATGATTATTATATTGAAGAAGGTGATACTTTAGATTTTTACAATCCCTTTCTCAAGGATTTATACGACGAAATATTACCCTCTTATGGCAATGACACACTTTGCATTGTTGAGTCGGTTTTTTTTGAAACAACAGACGATACAACTCGCAAATGTTATACAGTTAGAGCTTTTGGTGAGAACAGTCTTGCTCCTGAAATATTTATTGAAGGAGTCGGCTCACTTTCAGGACATCAAAATTGTGGAATGTATAAGTTTTTTGCTCTAGTTGGTAGTGGGGTAAGTTTGCTTTGTGCCGATTTTGAAGAAACAGCAATCTATCATAATGAACTTTATAGTGATTGCTTTATAACAGACAAAAAAGACTTTTTAAGAGTTAACGAAACAAACATTTATCCAAATCCATGCAAATCAAAATTCAGCATTTATAATTATGATTCAAAATTCCATAAAATTAGCGTTTATAACATTTATGGAGAACTTCTCATTGAAACCGATTACACAAACGAAACAAGTTTTGATGTAAATAAACTTGAAACAGGAACATATATTATTAAAATTCAAACTGAAAAGAACATTTATTCGGAGAAACTCATAATTTCTCGTTAATTTCTACATTTGGGGATTTAAAACAACTTTTGGATCTCCGCTAAATGGTCCATATGCATAATCGCCATGCCCCATTCGACAATCAAACCTAATGTAAAAAGTGTTATATTTTTCGTAGTATTCAATAATTGTTGCCACTGTTGGTCCGGTATGAATAAATGGAAGTTCCTTTTTTAGATTACCAATGTCAATAACATTAGGAGGAAAATATGTTTTGACTTCAATTTTACAAGGATTAGCATTATCGTATTGATATTGACTAATAAATTTATCAGGAAAACTAATCCTTACAAAACTAATACTATCTGGCCAATAAATCTTTTCTTTCTCTATCTTCTGAGCTTTTAAACTTAGAGAAGCTAAAATTGCAAAAAATATTAATTTATATTTCATTTGTTAAAAATTTATTATGACTAAAAATACTTGACAAAAATTATTCCGAGAAAGATAAAAACATAAGACTCAATAGCTATAAAGTAGAAAAGTTCCCGATTGGGAGTCGGGAACTTTTCAAATTAAGCATTGTTATTTAAAGGAGAGTATTATTTGGAGTATTTAATTGAGTACATTTTAATTTAACTTGTATTTATAGAACAGTAATGTTTTGATTTTGTTTACAAATTAACGCTGTTTTTTGCACAAGTATTGTTTAAGGAACGTTAAACCTTGTTAAAGAAAAGTTAATGCACATATAAATAAGTTAAAACAATGATTATATTTGTTGAATGAAAAAGAAAAGAATGGTTACAGGCATCATACTTTTAATGTCATTAGCATTGACATTAATAATTGTTATGCAAACTGTTCATTTAATAAACTCTTACAATAGAACCAAAGAAATGCTTGATAGGGGCATAAGCGAAGCCATATCACGAACCTTAGTTTCTCTACAGAAGCACGATGCCGTGGTTTTTGTTTACGACAAACTCAATCAATCGAATCGTGAAACTGACAGTATTTTTCCTATTGATCCATATATGTCTCAATTGGGATTAAATCCAACTTTTACGCAAATTTCTGGTGGAATGGAAATTAAGATATCCTATCCAGGAACAGGTATGGAAAATTTTACGTATTCGTTCTATTCCGGCTCAAATGATTTTTCGACTATTGAATCTTTTATGTTAAATCAGTTTTCGGAACAACAAATGGAGTTTGATCAAATTGTGATGCAGCTCGAGACCGAATACATGCAGCGACAAATCCCGATTGAGCAGCGATTTAATGCTCCAACAATTGAAAATATACTTGAAAAATCTTTATCATCTATGGGCTTAAATCTCGATTTCGAGTTTGCAATAACAGACGACAAAGATAATGTCAAGATAAAATCGGATGATTTTTGCATTAATCGTTCAAAAGAGTGTTATAAGTTTAATATGGCTCCGGGGTCTCTATTCTCGAATCCTGATGTTTTACTAGTAGATTTTCCAAATAAAAAGCAATATGCATTAAAATCAATATATGCTCAATTAGCAACTTCTATTTTTTTAGTCCTAATATTTATTTTAGTATTTGGAGCTAGTTTATATGCTTTGATTAGACAAAAGAAATTGACAGAAATCAAGAATGACTTCATTAATAATATGACTCACGAGTTCAAAACTCCTATTGCAACAATTAAGCTTGCAGCTGCATCAATAAAAAACGAAAAAACACGTTCAAATGCATTAGCAACAGACCACATGCTGGATATAATCACACAGGAAACTACAAAAATGAATCATCACATAGAGCAGGTATTACAAATGGCTGTGCTCGACAAACAAAATCTCGAGGTTAATAAGACAAAAGAAGATATTAACGAAATTGTTTCTGATACTGTTGAAAACATTGAGCTTGTTATCGAAGAAAAGGGAGGAAATATTACTCTAAACATTTGTAATGACAATATAATTATTCCGGTTGACAGAGACCTTATTACAAACGTCATCAGCAATTTATTAGATAATGCAATAAAGTACTCGAAGGAAATTCCCGAAATTGTTGTTACTACATACGTTAAATCAGATAAATATCATATAGACATTAAAGACAATGGTATTGGCATGAGCAAGGAAGTGCAAAGCAAAGTATTTGACAGATTTTATCGAGCTCCTACGGGGAATGTTCACAACATTAAAGGATTTGGACTTGGACTAAATTATGCTCGCGAAATTGTTGATGCACACAAAGGCAGTATATCTGTTAAGAGTACTCAAGGAAAAGGAAGCACATTTACAGTAAGTTTACCACTAAAATAAAATATCATGACTAAAGAAAAACTATTATTGGTTGAAGATGATGTAAATTTTGGATTCGTTCTAAAATCATATCTTGAAATGAATGATTTTGATGTAGAATTAATAAGTGATGGAAAAGATGCTGTTCCTGCATTCAAAAAAAACCAATACGATTTATGTGTTTTAGATGTAATGTTGCCAAATGTTGACGGCTTTACAATTGCTCGAGAATTCAGAAAAATCAATAAGAAAATTCCAATTATCTTTTTAACTGCAAAATCGCTAAAAGATGACGTGCTAGAAGGCTTTAAAGCCGGTGCTGACGATTATCTCACAAAACCTTTTGACTCAGATGTCCTATTGGTGAAAATTAAAGCCATTTTGAGAAGAAATTCCGGAGCAAAACCAGAAATAGACGACAAAGTTAAAATAGGAAAATATCAGTTTGATACAAAATTGAGAACTTTAACTTGCAAAGATATTTCGCACAGATTAACCCCTCGTGAGGCTGATTTATTAAAAGAGTTAATTCTTAATAAAAATAATGTTTTAGATCGTAATGAGGCTCTGAAAAAAATATGGGGAGATGACAACTACTTTAATGCCAGAAGCATGGATGTTTATATCACAAAACTCCGCAAATACTTTAAAGACGACGACAAAATCCAAATCAACAACATTCATGGGTCAGGGTTTATTTTGGTAATGCAAGATTAAATGCTTTAATTCTCTGTTGTTTGAAGTCTAAAAGTTTATTGACGGTTTAATCACAAGATTAACTATCAGTCTCTAATAACCAAGGTTTTAGTTGCGTAAATATGTCAGTAATTTTACTCTTAATTCCAAGCTTTTCAGAGAATGATTCTTTCACCAATTCTTCATTACAACGATTTTCTTTCACTTGTAAACTTTTTTCGAATTCTAACATTAAGTGAAATGATTTTTCAATCATACTAAATTGTAAAGTACTAATTGAAAACTCTATCGGATCGACATTTAGCATTAAGCCAGCTAGTTTGTCTAAACCTCGAACAGTTTTACCTGCAAATAGAACAAGATTAACTTGTTTATTTACTGTATTCTGAACTAATAAATCGCTCAAAATTTCACGTAGCGACTCTCTAATACAATAGGCAAGGTCTGTTAATTCAATTGAAATAACAATGTCGTGATAAACAGGGACATCTATAACAAAATTTAAATATTTTTTTGGTAAAAAAACAAAACCATACAAATCTATCAATTTTGAGGCAATTTTAGGAGAGACATTAAAATTGTTACCAACGTCGCTGATAAGTTTTGTATAACCTTGGCTAAGATATCCAAAATCATTCAGAAACCCTCCTAAGTAATTAAAGAACAGAGTTTTTTCTTTTTGTATAGATATCATTACTGTATCAGACAAAGTATTTTCTTGGCAAATATGCGAGTAGAAAGCTAAATACTCTGTAAAAGGAATAAAGTAGTCTGGAAAAACATCTCTATCATTAAGAGCTTCTGTCAACTCTTCCATCCTACTTGAGGCAATATGCAAGCTCATGTGCTTGATGTAATACTTTTCTAGCAATGGAAGAGCGGAGAAACTCTCAATTATATTTCCCTTATACAAAAAAGACGAATGCTCTGAAACTATTTTATTAGATTGTGAGTAATGTTTTGTTTTTTTGACGTTAATTTTTTGTTCATTTACATCCCTTTTTACGAAAGACTCTAGCTTAGATTTAACCTCATAAAACGATTCGTTAAGAATCAACACCTTCTCAAAACCAACAAGCCCTAATTCTTTTAGTTTGTCAGATATCAGAGCAGCAATGAGTGTGTCGGAAATGACTTTTACGGTTTGCTGTTCGAAACTTACTTCGGCTGATAATTTGTCAGATCCAAAATAGATATAATTCTCAAAAACAAAAATGTAAACTATCTTTTTCATACTTAATATTTTAATAAATACTTAATTTTATATAATTATTCGCAAATGACTTACAGCAAATATATACTGATAGTCAATACTTTAGCAATATTTAAGTTTAATTCTGGCTTTAATATTTTTATTAAGTACTTAATAAAATAAAAAAACATTTGCTTAATAATAATTAAATACTTAATTTTGACAAAAGCTTTTATTGTGGAATTTTCGTTTGCAAAAGAACCCGGCATAGTACTCTTAAAGCATCTGACTTCGATGATGCCTTACGGTGTTGATATGTATATGTATTATGCAGCAAGGGATACAGCAATATATAGAGCAGACTATAAGAATTCGCAAATCACTCAATTTGAGATTACCGACGACAATGAATTAAATCAAGCATTTGAAATTCGTAAACCAAAAAAGAATCCTTATTCATGGGAAATCAGCCGTGAAGTCTTTTCTAATTTCATATCAGCTGAGAACAAAGCTATTCAATTTAACATCAATCATGAAGAAGATCATTCTGTATTAAGTATGCGTTTTAACTCGGCAAACGATCAAAATAATGACGTAGTATTTATAAGTTTTAAACCTGAGTTAAGTTTTTTTGGTATCGAAGGTGGACGTATCAGTATGAATACTGAGAACAAAACATTAATTGCCAATATGCTATATAAGTCTTGTGTTTCTGTTCTCAATCAATCGCAGCAAGATTTACAACACCTTAACGAATTCACAAAGAAAACCCGTACAACTATCGACAGTGTCAAAGTATATAAGGATAAACTAAAGCAACTAAGGGAAGAGCACCATAGAAATATAATAAGCATTGCCCAAAACTTAATATCGGGCCTTTCGACAAAATATCATATCGATTTTGTATTTACAGATGAGTGTGTAGAAGCTATAAAAAACTTCAGCTCCAACCTACCCCGTTTGCAAAAGATTGTTGAGAATGCCGCCGAGTATGCCTACAATTTAAATTCCTACAGACATTTACGCACAGTTATAATAGAAGAAGAGTATTTAGAGTTTGACAACTCTGATTTGGAAAATCGTTCTGAGATGCATCAAAAGACACCAGAAAGCGTTAGACCGGACAAAAAGGAAAGAGCTGCAGCTATGCTCGATAAAATAGAAAGGGCTGTAAAGCGAGTGATGGCAAATAAAGAACGTATAAACGGTATAAACGTTGGAAAAGCCTTTGATCCTCCAATATCGGCAGCTGCAATAACCGATTATTTAAAAAAACACTTTGATGAGATAAATGAAATTGTTAATTCTGACCCAAGCCTTTATCCTGAGTCACGAGCGCATTTTCGCCCTTTACAAAATGTAATACCCGAAAAAAAAAGTATTAAAACTGCGTAACTATTTAGGTCTATCATCTTGATGTGTTTGATTTTGTCTTACGATTTAAAATAAATCGCATGGGGCATGTTTTCAGGAAAAGAAAATATATATTGTGATTTTAAACCAGCTAAATAATTACAAAACTGCTTAACTTTGTTTCAACCAAGAATTACAAGGATCTTATTAACGATTATATGTCCTAAATAACCTTGCAGAAAAAGACTTTACATTGCTAACAAAAACTTTTGTCGTGATTCCAAGAAAAATGGGCAATGTAAACGTCGATAAAAACAAAGAATAACTTATTATCCTGTTTACAATTAACTGAAACTCATATACACTATTTATTTAACCAAGTTTTAAATTCGTTTAACCTTAAAATACTCACAATTGCATCAACCGGAAGTTTCGTTTTTAAGTCAACTTTTATACTTCTGTTCGACATAATAAACATATTTTCAATAGCTCGATGATTGATTATCAATTGACGATTTATCCTGAAGAACATTTTTGGTGAAATTTCTTTCTCTATTTGATCCAGAGATATTGACAAATCGTAACTTAAGCCGTCCAAAGTCGTTATAAAAACAGCCTTCTCCCAAATGTAAAATGCTGCAATATCTGCCACATCAATAGATTTTAGTTTATCACCATAATTTACCGAAAACCGCTGTCGATATTCAGGCTCCTTGTTTTGCAGAATATCTATAAGTTTATTATAATCAGGAATTGAATTCTGACGCAAAGTTTTAAACTTATTTATTGCCTTTTTAAAATCACTGACTTTAATTGGTTTTATAAGATAATCTATACTATTGAGTTCAAATGCTTTAATTGCAAATTGATCATAAGCAGTAGTAAGAATTACTGGAGTGTTGATTATTACTTGTTCAAAAATTTTAAAACTCAATCCATCGCTTAGATGTATGTCAAGTAAAATCAGATCAACTGTTTTTTCCTTAAGCCAAATTACAGCATCACGAACCGAGCTGCAGATGCCTGCAATAATGGCATCAGGCTCAGTCTCTTCGAGTATTGCAGTTAGATTTTTAACTGCTAATTCTTCATCTTCAATTATTAAAACTCTCATTTTCGTAATCCTCCAATTTAAGAAGTGGAATTTTGGCAATAAAGCTATTATTATGTTCGCCAAAACTAACTTTTTGGTCTGTAATTATTGCATATCTTGCCGACAAGTTGTTAAGACCAATTTTTTTTGATTCTGGCTCAAAATTCAGTTTTTGAATCCTATTCCTGACGGTAAGATAATTTTCTTCGACAGAAATTATTATTTCTAGTGGATATTCTGCTGAAATTTCATTATGTTTTATAGCATTTTCGACAAGAATCTGTACCGACAATGGAACGATTAGGGAGTTTTCGATTGCGTCAATGTTTTTATATTGTACTTCAAAATTTTTTCCATACCTTAGTTTTTGTAAAAACAAATATGAGTTTACAAACTCAATTTCTTTTTTTGTTACGACAAGTGTTTTATCATTAGCATCGAGAACATATCTGTAAATATCTGCAAATTCCTCGATAAATTGCAATGCTTTTTTGTCGTCGTGACGGATTAACGATGATAAAATATTTAAGCTATTAAAAAGAAAATGAGGATTTACTTGATTTTTAAGGGTTTCATATTGAGCAATAACGTTTTGATTCTCAATATTTAAAAGACTATTATTTGCTTCGGTAATTTCAATCTGATATTTTAGATTTTGCTGACGACTACGAAAAAATGCTCTTTCGATATACCATGCAAATGAAATTGCGACAAATAACATTCCATAAGAGGATAAATCCTCAGAAATATAAAACACTCCAAAAACTGCAAAAATATCTAATATTACAAGAATCATCAGAGTACAAATAGCTATTACCGGTATTCTAAAGTTTGGATTTTTATAAATTTTAGATTTAATAAAAACTATTACAAACATTATTATATCGGCAATAACCAAAATCCAAAAGATAATATTGTAAAAGTCGAAATGGATTAAAGAAAGGTGCAGTGCAGTGTAAATAACGTGCAAAAGCATTAATAGTCTGATAAAAAAATTCTTTGAAAACCCTGTTATCATTGCGATAATGCCTATTATTCCTATTGGTACCAGATTTTCGACAATAACTGTGCTGGCGATTAAAAATGTTGGAGAGATGTTTAAAATTATCATCAAATAATCCATAATAAAAACATAACCTTGTGATGCGGCGAAAAGAAAGAACCAAAACAACAGCCAATCTTTTATCTTAAAACGCAAAAAGAATGTTGCAAAAGCCATAAAACCTGCAATTAACAAGAAAATCCCCAATATAAAGTCACTTAGCTCTGAGTTTTGCAAATCATGTTTATGCTCTTTTGCCAAATATGCCACTTGAGCAGTTTCGCCAACTATTGCTACAGAGAATCCTGTTATATCTAAGTATGATTTAAAGTGAATTCTCAACACAAAAGCAGAACCGGTAAGAGGCTTTTCTAATGGAATTATATGTGTGTCGAAATACCTACCCGGATTATTTGAGTTAAAACGTTTACCGGCCGAATAAATCAAAATCGAATCTCGATACAATTGAAAACCGGATGATAAACCTACTAATACTAAAGCCGGATTATTATATTCATTCCCAACATAAATAGTTTTCACTAATAGCTCATTGTTGTTTTTTAAGTCTGCCAAACCTATATTTACAGTTTTTATCCACGATGCTGTATCAATTATATAATTGACAATTGTATTATCATCACTGTTTTCGAGATAAAAAAGCTTAACTACCGAGCTTTCATTGAACAAAGAATCATGCTGCTGAGCAAATGTTAAGTTGGAGCAAAAAACTGCTGCAATAATTATTAGATATTTTGTTAAATATTTAATCATTCTCATTAAATTCAATTAACAAATAGAAAACATCTAGGTGTTTGAATAATTGGTAATCCAGCCGGCTAAAACATTTGCAAACCCGACTTTCAATTCTGGGTAACAAATATCTAAAAAGAATCTTTTGGCGTGTGTTTTTGCATTTTTTTTTTGCAAAAGCCACTATTGCTGAAGAGATTCGAAGCATGACAAAAATAAAATTATCCACACCTAAAATAATTTCTACAAATTTAATAAAATACTACATTCTAACACAATTCTGTTTTTGCACCGAACTTGCCTGAAAAAATCCTAATCCGCCATTGCTAATATTCCCTTTAAAATTTGCAGGAGTAGTACTAAAAAACGGATCGGGTTCATAGCCGGTATTATTTACTATACTCGTAAAATATTCGAAAAACTCCTTGGATACCGAATACAAACTTATGTCAAGTGTGTCGGATTCTCTTCCTTTGAACATAGCTACTAGTTCAAAGTTAAAATAAATGCCGTTTATTAACTCATCACTAAAATAGCTCCAGTTTTCCAATGTATCATTAATAACTCCATTAATGCTCGTTTTTAGGATGTAAAACTGATTATTTTCTTCATTTTCTTGTCCGCTTAATAAAACATAATTTACACTATCTTCCCAAATAACAGCAGCAATATCAATCTCAAAACAAGGGCTGATACTAGACTTAGCAGTATAAGTTTCATTTTCATAGATAATGTTCAGATTATATGTATTGCCGACTTCTCCAATAAATAATTGATCATTTTTATAAGTACCTGGTTCAATTTCGGAAAATGAATACAGATTTGTTCCATCGCTAACATTTACAATAGCACCTTGTGCAGGAATTGCCGATTGTGGATTAATAAAGTCAGAGCTTTTCATAATTCGTATTGTATGCACCGAATCAATATCAGTAATATATCCTTCAACAACAAGTCTTTGCAAACCGTCTGTCATTTGGTTATAATCAAACTCCTCTTTACAAGAATTCATTAAAATAACCAAGCTAAAAATAATCAAAATATAATATTGTTTTTTCATGATTTTAAGATTTAAAAGTTAAAGTTATATGTAATAGATGGCACTATTGGTAACAAACTCATCTTGTATGCTTTAATTACCTGTGGATTTTCATTTTGTGTTTCGAAATAGTATGAATATGGATTTTTGCGATTATAGACATTATAGACTGAGAGATTCCATTCGGAGTTAAACCTACGTTCTTTTTTGTTTTTATTTTTAAGATTTATTGATACATCTAAACGATGATAATCGGGCAATCTGGCCTCGTTTCTATCTGAATAAATAGGTATTAGAGTATTCCCAAAGTAATATCGTCCGATTGGTAAAGTTGCCGGGACTCCCGAGATATAAATCCAGTTTGCCGATACACTTAATCTTTTTGTAATATTGTAAGTTGCAACAACAGACAAGTTGTGAGTACGGTCAAAGTTTGATAAGTATGTTTGATTGTTGTTAATTCCCTCAATAGTTCGTTCCGAGCGAGATAATGTGTAACTTATCCAACCTGTTAAATCTCCAATTGTTTTACGAACCAAAAGCTCAATCCCGTAAGCCTGAGCATCTCCGAATCGTAATTCTCCCTCCATCCTATCATTTAACAATAGATTTGCATAATCTTTAAAGTCAACCTGATCGTACATCTTTTTGTAAAAGACTTCAGCAGATGTTTCAATCCCATATTTTTCGATATTTCTAAAATATCCGGCATTCCACTGATGTCCGCTTTGAGGTTTTACATTTGGCGAGGCAGGAAACCAAATATCAAGAGGATTTCCGCCGGAAGAATTTGAAGCTAACTGAAGATATTGCATTGTTCGATTATATGCAGCTTTGATTGAAGAGTTCTCATTTAATATCCATGTAAGACTAAATCGTGGTTCAAATCCCGAATAGGTATTGTAAAACTCGCCTTTTTCGTATCGAACCGTATCAACAAAATTATAAGAAGAATCGAATCTGTTTATTGTTGCCGCCCCGACATTGCTAAAAACTGAGTATCTCAAACCATAGTTTACAGTTAAGTTACCTGTGATTCGCTGATCATTACTAATATAACCGGCATACTCCAATGCTTGAGACTCCTTAAGCTTAAAATTAAATGTTGTATCCTCCATTTTAACATCAAACATTCCAGGTTTGAACTCATGAAATGTGCCTGTAATTCCAAATCTCAAAGTATTTTTTGAGTTTGGATAAGCTGTAAAATCATATCTTAAACCATAGTCCCGCAAATTTGAATTCCATGTAAACTTTGGTGTTCCGCTATCGTTACCTAAAAAATATCTATAATTTGAGTAAAGCAGGGTAAGATTAGAAAATAATTTGGGATTATAAATGTGATTCCATCTAATAGTTTGAGTATTATTGCCCCAATTAATGTTTTGTCCTGTAAGTTTAAAAACATCTTTTCCGGTATATGTAGAGATGAAAATTCTGTCTTTTGCTGTAATCTCCCAGTTGATTTTCGCATTAAAATCATAAAAGAATAAAGTTGTTTGACTCAAAATGCTATCTTTTTTCTCGAATAATGGAAAAAAGATATCAGCATAGGTTCTACGTCCCGACAAAATAAACGATGCTTTATCTTTAACTATTGGGCCTTCCAAGGTTAATCTGCTTGAAATAAGTCCAATACCTCCGTTACCTGCAAAGTGCTTTTTGTTTCCGTCTTTCATCCTGACATCTAAAAGTGATGCAAGACGACCACCATTTGCAGCAGGTATATCGCCTTTGTATAGTTTGACATCTTTTATTGCATCAGAATTAAAAACCGAGAAAAATCCCATTAAATGCGACGGATTATAAACTGTTGCTTCGTCGAGCAGTATAAGGTTTTGATCGGCCGACCCCCCGCGGACAATAAATGATGATGAGCCTTCGCTAGCAATACTAACACCCGGCATCATTTGAACAGCTTTTATTAAATCGGATTCGCCCATAAATACGGGAATCTGATTTATCATTTTGTTGTCAAGACGAAACAAACTCATTTCGTTGGCTGTAATATTCTCATTACCTTTTTTATCGCTGATTACTACTTCTGATATTAAGTTTGCTGCAGGAGTGAGTTCAATATCAAGAACAATATCTTTTTCAAGATTGATGTCGATTTTTTTGTCTTGATAACCAATATAAGAAAATGTAATCTCCCATTGTCCTTCGGGCAAAGTAATTGAATAGTAACCATATAGATTGCTACTGGCACCGGTTTTAGTTTCTTGATGATAAATATTTGCACCTAAAAGGGTTTCCCCATTTTCGGAGTCTTTTATATAGCCACTTAGAGTAAAGAATTCCCCTTTGCTTTGATTTGCCTGTTGGCTAAAGGCTGATTGGGCAATTACAATCAAAATCGAAAAGACATAAAACAATTTGCGCATAGAATTTAATGTTTGGTTTTGAGCAAAGGTATTATATAAAGGTATATTACTAACAAAACTTTTCTTCGAGCATTAAAAAAATGACATTAAACTTCGAGTTCGAGTGTTTAAACTATTATAAGATTTGTATAAATATTACAAGTCAAGATTATGTAAAATTGATTTAAATAGAGAATGCCTCTTTTTAAAAAGTATAGTAACTATTTAGGTCTATCATATTGATGTGTTTGATTTTTGTCTTACGATTTAACCCCCCGATAAACGAGGGTTCTTAACAAATTATACCAATGTGAAATAATATATAGTCCGATTGCATGAGGACGTAATATTATTTCTAC
>JAFGVU010000229.1 GCA_016937855.1 Bacteroidales bacterium
AGAACTAAAACAATACAACAAAAGTGTTGATATGCCCGACGAAAAGATAAGCGTATCAAGCTGGAAAACCGAAGAATATTTCTGGGATTAGTAACTCAAATCCATAAACTGCCCTTGTTTTGTTACAAAATATAAACTAAACTGGGTTTGTTTTGTTACAAAAAAATGATAAAACTGGGTTTGTTTTGTTACAAATGTTGTATATTTGCATTATAAAATTATTGAGATATGAATTTTAAACGGCAAGTATTTAACAGTTTGTTAGAGTGGAAGTCTGACGAAGGGCGAAAACCACTTGTTTTGCGAGGAGCTCGTCAAGTTGGAAAGACAACGATTATAAAGGATTTTGCACAACTGTATAAGTATAAAATATTCTTGAATTTGGAAAAGGCTGATGATTTTGCTTTTTTCGAGAGATATTCTGATGTTAAAACTCTTGTAGATGCGCTTTTGCTAAAGAACAATATAAGGTTTGTAGATATTTCTGATACAATACTATTTATTGATGAAATTCAAGAGTCACCAGAGGCAATTTCTATTTTACGTTATTTTTATGAGGATTTTCCACAACTTAGTGTCATTGCCGCCGGGTCTTTGCTGGAGCATGCTATGCGAAAAGTTAAAAGTTTCCCTGTTGGACGAATTACTTATCTCTATTTGCATCCATTAAATTTTCCGGAGTTTTTAAAAGCCATTGGTCAAACTAGATTGCTTGACAAATTGAACGAAATTCCCATAAGTAAAACTGCCCATCCTTTATTGATAGAGGCATTTAATAAATATGCAATTGTTGGAGGAATGCCCGAAGTGGTTAAAAATTACATTGTTAAAGATAATATGGCTGATTTGGCACCTGTTTACGAAAGTATTTGGGAAACCTATAAAAATGACATCGAAAAATATGCTTCAGGAGAGACAAATGCTAATGTAATTAAGCACATTGTTAATGTGGCTCATTTGTTCTTTGACGACAGAATTAAATTTCAAAACTTTGGGAATTCCAATTATCGTTCTCGTGAAGTGGGAGAGGCTTTTAGAAGTCTTGATGCGGCAAAAATTATTCAGCTAATTTATCCAACTACAGCATTGAACTCACCTATAATTCCCGATTTAAAGAAAAGCCCAAGACTACAGTTTCTGGATATCGGAATTCTAAATAACGAGTTGGGAATTCAAGAAGAATTGTTGGCAATTGATGACTTAAATGCTTTATATAAGGGGGCTTTGATTCCTCAAATCATTTTTCAGGAATTGCTTTCTCTTAACCAAACAACATACAAAAAGCCCTCATTTTGGGTTAGAGAGAAAACTCAAGCCTCTGCGGAAGTTGATATTGTTTTAACTCATAAAAATATGATTATTCCAATCGAAATAAAGTCTGGGACAACAGGTAGTTTGAAGTCGCTACATCAGTTTGTTGACAGAGCAGAGCATAATTATGCAGTTAGAATTTATGCAGGGGAATTTAGAATTGACAAATCTGTTACTCCCTCTGGAAAACCATATTTACTTATGAATATTCCATACTATCTTGGAACTATGTTAAAAAATTATATTAGTTATTTTGTAAAAAATTATCAGATATAATTCATAGTCTATTACAAACTGCCCTTGTTTTGTTACAAAAAAATGATAAAACTGGGTTTGTTTTGTTACAAGATGATTTTTTTGATTACTTTAATTTTCGCAATTTGTTAATAATTTCAGGTTTTATAATCAGCTTATTTTCATCGTATTCAGCAATAGAAACTAAATCGAAAACTATCTTATTTTCTTTTTCTATTCGCACTACCGTTCCCGGAATAAGAACACGATAGTCTGCAAAACACCAATTAAAATTTATTTCTTCGGTAAACCAAACAGAGTGGATTTGTTCGTGACTTAGTACTATTGCATGTTTGCACAAGTATCCATTTATTTCTTTACTCTGTTCGGTGTAGGTAATTTCTGGCGCTTTCCATTTAGGTAAAGAATCAAATTTGGATTTAATTGCTTCATTAATAAATTTGTACTCTTCTGTTATTGCAGGTTCAATAGTTGGATCATTGTTTCGCCAGGCTTTTTTATTATAACTGTTAACAAAAACCTTGTCAACTTTTTTGTTGTATCCTGCAATTGACCATTGATACTTACCTTTTTTATTGTCAATAATCAAATAACTATTTTGCCCGTTTGGATTGCCAAAAAAACTGTTTTCATTGGTTTGTGTGGTATCTAGTTGAAAACTTATTGCTTTTTTGTTTTTGAAAGTGATAATATGATGTTGCCCTTTACTAACTGAGAATTTACTTGCAGAATCATTTAAAGCGGCTTTGTTAAGATCAATGCTAAAAATATCTGTTTCGTAAACCAGATGATAGTTTTGTGCATTTAGCAGACTTATAGAAAGCGTTAAAATAGCAATAATAGATATGATTTTTATTGATTTCATAATTCAAATAACTTAATAAACTTTGTTTTATTATTTTTTTACATTTAATTTGTTAAAAATAATACAAATCTTAGGTCTAATGAAAAAAATATGGTTTGTTCTTGTACTTGTTCCATTGTTTTACTGTGGAACTTGCAATCACGAAAAAGTTAATGGTGAAATTAAATGTTCATCGACAACAATTAGCGTTGGAGATACTGTTTTTCTAGAAGCAATTATTCACGACAAAGACAAGGAGTTAAAAAGAATAATGTGGGATGTTGATTCAATGGGAAACGCCACGTTAATAAGTCCGGTTTTTGATGGTGGTGACTCAACGGAAAACAAAGCTTTGTTTATTCCTCAAAAAACTGGCAAATTCAGAATTATTTTATCTTGTTTTTACAAGCAAACAAACCCCACTTTTATTGATGAGGTGGAAATTATTGTTAACTAAATTATGGAAGATTCACAACTTGATAAATATTTAAGGGGTTTAAAATTTATCGTATTAAAGGATCAATCACCTGTAACCCTAAAATTTTAGCCACCAACCCAAAACAACTTTAACTCCAAAATGGTTTTTTACAATTTGTTGACCGCTGTCATAGTTGAAAAATGTTCTGCCGTATTGCATGTCTATTATTAGAGAAAAGTTGTCGTTGAAGAGGAAGTGATATCCGGGCTCAAAGAAAATCGAATAGTTCGTGTGGTTATAATGTACGTTTCGTGCAAAAGCTGCTCCGGGTCCAATAAAAAATCCTTTCGAAATTACAGGATGTCCGGGGCCGAAGTCGAAATGGTATGGAAAACAAATCTCACCACCAATATTTATTAATGCCGAGCCATAACTTCTTATTCCATAGTTTAAAAGACCTAAAAATCTGATATCCAGATTGTCGATAATTGACGGATACTGAATTGCAATTGGAAAAACATTTAAATCAAATGCTCCTGAAGGATATTCTGGTTCAATTGTAACTGCCGGACTAAATCCAAGCATTATTGCGTGTTCTTTTTGGCCAAAAACAATAAGTGCCTGAAAAAAAAGGATAAAAACAATTAGTAATTTTTTCATTTGTTGATGCGATTGATTAAAAAATAGAAACTTTTCGCTACAAAAATAAAAAACTTTAAATTATTTTCCACAAACAATTTTAACCATCAGGGCAAACGCGTTTAATTTTTCTTGAAATACATTTTCCGCATTCTTTCTAGCCCACCCTTAGTGCTTGGCTTAATATTGCTGCAATTGCTACAAATTCCAATATATACAATTTAGTTGTTTTTAACTGTGTTGAGCTCACCGCCAAAAACGGAATCTATATTACTTTAGTTTATATTAAGGTTTTGTAGAGAATAAGGTTCAGATACGTAAAAATACCTTATTCTTTTCTAAACCTTCATAGAAATAGTAGAGTTTTTATTGATTTGACCTTATTACCTTATTTTAAGGCATCCAGGTTATAAAGAAATTAGATGCGTTTTCCATGTTTTAACCATTAACTAAACGAAGCTTGCCGTTAACTAATTTTGGCTTTTATTCAATGTGGTTTGGTCATAATTTTGTTTCAGAAACGCCAAAAACAATTGATTATGAAAACAATAACAGCAATACTCGTTTTTTTAGGAATAAGTTTTTTCCTTAATGCCCAAAGCTATTCGGGAGGGAATGGAACAGAATCTAATCCTTTTATTATCAAGACTTATGATGATTTGGTTACTCTTTCTAATTCGCCCGGACAATGGCATTATTATTTTAAGCAAGTTTTAAACATTGATGCTTCGGAGTCTCAAAATGCAAATATGGGAGATCATGACAATAATCCTCTTACCCCGAACGAACCTATGGGATTTTCACCAATCGGAAATTCTTTTCTTGCATTCACAGGTCATTATGAAACAAAGGATTGTTTTATTTCGAACCTATATATTAATCGCCCCAAGCAAGAAAATGTTGGTCTTTTTGGAAAAGTGAGATATGCAAGTTTATCTGAAATACATTTGCATCAAGCATTTGTTGAGGGTGGGCAAAATACTGGAGCCATTGTCGGAGATTGTGGATACTCTGTTGTTACAAATTCTGTTGTAGAAGATTCAAAAGTTTATGGAAATGACGAAAATACCGGTTTGTTTGTCGGGATAATGAACGATTCGGAGATTTCTAATTCGTCAGTTGGTGGGAATTTATATGGCAAAACAAACGCAGGAGGTTTTTGCGGGTATATGTACGGGTCATCTGTAATTGTCTCTTGTTCAGCAGATGTATCTACTCAAACGCAAAGTAATTCTGGTGGTTTTGTTGGATTATGCTTTGATTCGCAAATAAACTTGTGTTATGTCGCAGGAAAAATTAGTGGAAGTCAAAATCTGATTGGTGGCTTCTGCGGAATCTCCAATAATGCTGAAATTAGCAACTGTGTTTCCAACTGCGATGCTATAGGCCGTGAACATGTGGGGGGATTTGTCGGCGGCAATCAAAACAGCAGCTTGGTTAGAAACTCAAAATCAAGCGGATCAACAAATGCAACTTTTGGTTTAGCTGCTGGTTTTGTAGCAGTTAACGATGCTTCTGTTGTGAAAAACTCTTATTCATCAGGATTTACAAAATCTCAAAACCCTGCCAGCTTTGTTGGGGTAAATCAGAATTCGTCAATTATTCATAACTGTTATGCAAGCGGTTTTGTAAGTAACGGTATTGACGAAAGTAGATATTTCTGCTACTCGAATTTTGATATTTCCAAATTTTGGAACCCTTATCTGGACATGAATACACATGAAATATCCGAAGACGATGATGTGTTTTTTAGTGATCATAATAATCAGACCATAAACATGTTGACAACTCAGGAATTTGCGAATAAATTTAACTTCAGCAATGAATGGAAGATTGACGGATTAAAAAATGATGCTGAACCATGGGTTTCAAATTCTAACGGACGACCATATCTGTATTTTGAGGATTTTTCCGTTTCTAATGGCGAAGCTTTTAAACTCGATGCCAGTAAATTCCGACTTAGTGCACAATTCTACAATACAACAGGAGGAACAGTTGCAACAAAAGGGTTTAGATACAAGAAGATTAGTAGCTCAAATTGGATGTATGTAAACCTTGATGCCAAGTCTGTTGTTTTTGCTTATGAATTATCAGGCTTGTTGCCAGATCAGCAATATATTGCTCAAGCTTTTGTGCAAAGTTCAGATGGAGATTATTCTTTTGGTGATGCAATCAGAATCGATACTCGTGAAAATACATTACCCGTTTCATTAACCGACTTTTTTGTGGAATATTATAATAGAGATGTTGAACTTGTTTGGGTTACTGCATCAGAAATTAATAATGACTATTTTACAATCGAAAAAAGCGATGATGCTCAATCGTGGGAATATGTTGATGATGTTGTTGGCAACGGAAATACCAACTATCAGAGCGAATATCGTTATAAAATAAATGATACGGATCGTGCAAGATATTATCGTTTGTCTCAAACAGATTTTGATGGTACAAGTGTTGATTTGGGTATTGTTAATGTTAAAACAAATGTGTCAAATGAAACCGAAATTAGTATTTATCCAAATCCGACAAGTGACTTTATAAATATTAAAGATTGTCGAGGCGAAAGAGTATATATCTATAATTCTTTAGGGTCTTTAATTAGTGATTATAATATTGATAATGAAAATGATATAACAACAATAGATTTACGAAATTTTGAAGTCGGTTATTATAGTTTAATGTTCGTAGATTGCGGAGAAATCAAATCTAAGCAGTTCGCCATAGTTAAATAGTTTCCCAAAAAAACTGCTTAAAAGTTTCTCCTCCACATCATGTTTATCATGGTGTGGATTTTTTATTTAGCTTTATTGAAAAATATTGTATATTTGGCATAGAATTTATTTAAAACAGTTATTTGTAACCTTAAAAAAACAGAATATGAAAAAGATTTACTTCTTATTGTTTGTTTTCATCCCATTTGTAGTTTTTTCTCAAAATTGGACACAAATTGATAAAATTGTAGCTTCCGACAGAGCTGATTATGAGAGTTTTGGTAGTGCTGTGAAAATTTATGGTGATTATGCAATTGTGGGCTGCTATCAGGATGATCATGATGTTGACGGGGAAAATGACCTAATAAATTCAGGCTCCGCATTTATTTTTTATAATAATTCAGGAGATTGGATTTTGCAGCAAAAACTAGTTGCGCCAGAAAGATCCGAATATCAGTCTTTTGGAGTTTCTGTTGATATTTATGGTAATTATGCTATTGTTGGAGCAAATGGTGATCGTACGGATGAAGAAAATCTGAATCAACACGATTTTGCAGGAGCGGCTTATATATATTATCTTAACGGAAGCGAATGGGAGTTTTTACAAAAAATTGTGGCATCAGACAGAGATGCTGATGATAGATTTGGAATTTCGGTAGCAATAACAGAAAATTACGCTGTTGTTGGAGCAACCATGGAAGACAGTGACGAAAATAGTGAAAATATTTTGATTAATTCAGGGTCGTGCTATATTTTTGAAAATAACGCAAACACCTTTTCAGAAGTAAAAAAAATTGTTGCCACTGATCGTTCTGATTATGATAATTTTGGTAATGCTGTGGCTATTGATGATGAAAGTATTGTCGTGGCTGCATATCATGATGCTGAGGATGAAAATGGAGAAAATCAATTGACAAACTCTGGTTCTGTATATATTTATAAGTTAAGTGGTAATGAATGGATATTTGATCAGAAAATAACAGCTTTTGAAAGATCTGAACACGATTTCTTTGGAAGTTCTCTCGATATTTATGAAAACAAGATTGTTGTTGGTGCTTATCTCGAAGATGATGACTCGGATGAGCTTTTCCCAATTAGTGATGCCGGCTCTGTTTATATATATCAATATCAGAGCGATAATTGGATAGGAATTCAAAAAGTCGTGAGCAGTGAAAGATCAATGATGGAGTATTTTGGGTATTCTGTCGGGCTTTCTGCTGAAAAAATGGTTGTGGGTGCTTTAGGTAAAAGCGGATTTCAGGGAACAGCGTATGTTTTTAATAATAATAATGACATTTTCGAGTTTGAGCAGATTGTCAATAGCAATGATTTATTAGGACATGTAGATTATTATGGTAATAGCGTAAGCGTATGGGAAGACTTGGTTTTAGTAGGAGCACCTATGAATGATACAGATGAAAATCTATTACATGAATATATCGATGCCGGAGCTGCCTACTTATTTACTCTTTCGGGTAGTGAAATACTTTTTGGTAAAACGAAAATCGCAAATATTTACCCAAATCCTGCAAGTGATATGTTAATTGTCGAGTATGATAATGAGATAAAAGAAATTGTTATGTATGATGTTGCCGGGAAAAAGGTCTTTGTTGCAAATCCTTACAACAATAACTACATAGTTAATGTTTCAGGTTTTAATGCAGGCATTTATCTTATGAAGATTATTGTTGATGACAGTGTAGTCAAAACTAAAATCATAATTGATTAAGTTATACCTACTGTCATTTCTTTTAATCAACTATCTTAATAAACTCTAAGCTTGAATCACCATATCCATCAAGCTTGCCACCCATACTAAAGTTTTTAACTTTTATTCTAATTTGGATGGGTTGCCCGTTTTGAATTTTAGTACGATTTTCTTCGGAAAGAGCATCCAATAGTGTTTTGTGATTTCTGAAATAGCAATAATTTAAAACTTGTTTTTTATCGCCTCCTAAATCAATTATAATGTTGCTATGAGGGTTTTGTTCATTATCGATTTGTAGTGCCGGCTCGCTCCACATTTCATCTATCATTAAACTTCCGCCCAAAACAAATTCTCCCTCTAAATCAAAGCCAAAACTATCGTGAGGTTTGTAAAATGCATTTGCCACTGTTAAATCATTAATGATGTCGCCATTTTTGATTTGATCTGGTTTAATTAGCACCTCTTCGTGAAATGCTTTTTTTGTTTCAATAGTATTTTCTTCATCATTTTCTGTCTCTTCTATTGCTAAAGTGTCATTGGTTGACTCCTGATTTTGTGTTGTTTCTTTGTTGCTCTTGCCCTCAGAAGTTGAGTTGTTGCAAGAGAAAATGAATAAGCCTAAGATTGCAATTAGAATAATGTTGGTTTTAGTTTTCATATATTTGTTTTTATAGTTATTTCAAACATTTAGAAGACAAATTTAATCAATTGTTCCTTACGAGGCAAAAAATATTATGATTAAAAAAAAACAGTTTTTTTGTTTTATTAATGTAAGAATTTAATACTTTTATAAAATCAACTGTGGAATATTACTTTCTTTTTGTAAAAAAAAAATTGTTATGAAAAAGACACTAATTAAATTGTTATTGTTAAGTTCGATGATTTTACTAATTGTAATTATAGCAATTACACAAACCTCTCAAAATGCTGTTTCAACTAATGATTTTGGTGTTGCTGAAATGCAAAATGATAGTTTAGATACTGATAGATCTGATAAAATGTCACCAGATTCTATTGCTCAAGATGAAAAAAATGATGGAGAGATCGAGTTTCTGGAAGATTTTATCAAGTTCAAAACACATGAGGAGATTGAAGCCTATTTTGGCAGTGAAAATGTCGTTTTCTGCAAAGAAGAGTTTGGTGCAGGCTGGAGAACTAATGCTACTTATGTTTATGATGATTATGAGAGTATGGTTTTAATTGTTTGGAGTAGTAATCCAGAAAGAAATGGGGAAATAGATTTTATTACAGGTAATTATAAGAAACACGATTATAATAAAATCCTCAAACCGGGAGGAAGTGAGTATGGTTATAAGTCGGGGTTGTATGTGGGGATGAGCCTCGAAGAGCTTGTGAGGCTTAATGGAGGTGTCATAAAGTTTGAAGACTTCGCATTTAGTTTGGGACGCCAATTCATTGTTGGCATGGTTGTTCACAATTCATTAAATGAGATGCTTAAAGATTACATAATCCATCTTAAGTACACTCCAAAAATTACCGATTATGATAATTTACCTGCCGACTATCAATACTTACAAAATGAGAGAACTGTTTTTTCAGACGACAAAAACATAATCCCGGCAAATATTTCTGTAGAAAGCATTTTATATAGCCCTTGTCGATGTACTATCTATAATTGGGAGAACTAAAAGTGTTGTAAAAGATATTTCAAACTGATCATTACCCCAAAAATGCCCCTAATTTTCATTGACGGCTTTTCTTTGTGATCCCACTTTCCGATAGCTATCGGAGTGATCCTAGAACCCTCCCGACTAAAGTCGGGATGCTCTAATCCCGAAAAGTAAAAGATTCTTTTGGGAATTTTTATAATTTTTCGCGGATCCTCGATTTTTATTGTAAAAATCAATTCTCCATAAAATTGTATCACAGCATTTCAATTAACTTTACTTTTTAGCATCAGTATTGATTTTTACTTAAAAATCGGGACTGAGCTATGGGACCGATATAGAACTAATCTATAATATTTCAATTATCGTGTTTTTGTAAACTTTCTGTCTTCATTAAAACAGGAATGCAATTTTTTTAATTAATCAATCAAAAAAAAAACTACGATGTGATTTTTAATTTTTTTGTAAGCTCGGCAATTTCATTTTCGGCATCTTCCTTTTTGTCGAATTTTTTTAATGGCATAATTGCAATTCCCTTTTCGTTTATGAGCATTATGCGATAGTCTTGTGCTGTATTTGTAGTTTTTTGATTAGAAAATGCGAAAATGTTCTGTGATTTGGTGGTTTTTTGTAAAGATAAACTCATGCCGGAGGTTATGTCGGTCCAATATCCAACACTAAAAATTCCGAAAAGATTATTCGAGAATTTTGCTTTTCTATTTTCAAAATCAATTTTTGTGCTTGTGTTGGTAAATGCTAAAAACAAACCTACAATAACTGTACTTATTCCAATTAAGGAGTAGAAACATGAGTATATACCAAAAGCCAGAATTATCCATCCTGCGAAAACGCCAACTGTGCCAAAAATTGAATCTATTTTATTATTTATCATTTTACAGTTTTTTGCAAAAATATAAAATTTGGATTAAAGACTTTCTTTTTTTGCGCAATCAACACAATGAATACTTTCGGGTCTGATTATTATTCGCTCTATAGGTATTTGTTGATTGCACAAAACGCATTTTCCAAAATCTGACTGTCCAATTTTAGTTGTTACATATTCTAGATTTTTTAACTTTTCTTCGGCTTTTCTTAATGCAGACTCGGCAACACTTTTGTTTATTATTGCGTCCATACGGGAAACACGTCCAATTGCGCAGTCTGGAGCAATTGGCTGAGTAATTTCTTTGTAGCTGTTAATTTTCTTCTTAGTTTTTTCTATCTCCAGTCGTATTTTCTCATTAATCTCTTCTGTTGTCATTATTGCAAAGTTCTATTACTGTCCAAATATACGATTATCTATTGCATAAAAAAAGTGCCCGAGAGCACTTTCGTTAAATATTTTTACGATTGTCTTTTAATTGACATTTAACTTTAGATTTTCCACAGTCTTTCCCTCTTCCAATAATCTGACAAAATAAATGCCTTTATCAAAAGTATCGGTGTCTAATTTAATTCCTGATTGTCCTACAATTTGATTAGAATTTGAAAAAACCTCTTGTCCTAAAACATTTACAACAGAAACTGAATATTTTCTGTCAATTGCATAGTTATAAGATATAAAACACACTCCATTTGTTGGATTAGGATAAATTGCAGCGTTATTATCATTTGAATTGTTTATATCAGCAAATGTTGTACACTCCATTGGTGATGGGCTAAATCCTGATGGAAAAACACCTTCAAATGTAGCAACATTATTTACAGGCCAAATGTCATTTTCTTTCAACTTGCTATCAGGACCTATCATACAAATTGTTGGGAAATAGCTTACTCCAAAAGTTGTTCTTACTGCAGCACTTCCGCCTTCATTGCTAATTGCAACGGCATGATTAAAATCTCCACCATAGGTTTCTTCAAAAGCTAATACAGCAGCATTGTTGTCCTGTCCGCTATTTATGCAGATGCAAACTATATCTCCTTGATTACATCCATACTTGTCATAAAATTCATTGAAAATTGGAATAACACCTTGGCATGGAACACAAGTAGTGTAGAAGAAATCGAGATACACGTATTTGCCTGCATTTGTGTATTCATAAAGCGTGTGAACATTTCCATAAACATCTGTTACTGTAAAATCATCAACAGTTTCACCGACACTATATCCGGTAACTTGTGAAAAAGCTGATAATGAAACAAATGCAATCATCAATAAAGTAAATAGTTTTTTCATAACAATAGTTTTAAATTAATACTTAATTACAAATATAAGGACGTAAGTATAGATAAAAAGTAATGGTTAGAAAACTAAATTATACAATAGTAGAGGTTGCTGTGTTATGATGTTGTTTGGTACATATAAAAAACACGACTTTAAGTTTTGAAACTCGAAGTCGTGTTTTAAAATTGTTCTAATAAATGTTCTACAACGCTTTTACACCTACGCAAATATCAACGATAAACTTTCCATCTTTTGGTTCTTCGGGATACATTTCGAAGCAAGGTTTTTCGTCGGGTTGATATCCGCTTTGAGGAAACCATTTGCCGTAAAGCCATTCCCATGCTGTTCCAAAATCTTCGGGTCCTACTTCGAATCGCGCAACAACATACTTTCCGCCCTCCAACTTCATAGTGCCAACTTCTCCGTCAACGGGAGTGTTTTCCGGAACAGTAATGCAAACGCTGGTTCTTAGTTTGTCGTGGTCGCAAAGATTGGGGTCATCGTGGTAAATAATCAGTGATTTAAATCCGGGTCCGCCAATCAATCCGCGAGGTCCTGCCCATGCAAAAAGTCTGTTCCATAGTCCTTCGAATAGTTTTTCGTTGCCCATGTAGGGGCCAATGTGCCTGATATAGGCGAGATTCATTTTGGGAAGTTCTTTTACTTCCACACTTTTGTTTAATTCCATATTAGTCCTCCATTTTAATGTATTTGTACTTTGACAAAAATACATCTGAGCAGTGTCTTCAATTTGACGATTTTTGCTAAGCATTTGACTAATATTGCTATTTTTTGATTTTCGATATTCTCCGGCAGATATTCCGAAGTAATTTTTAAAATTTCTCGAGAAAATTGATAAATCAGTAAATCCTGTTTTCTCGGCAATATCGCTGATGTTGTCGTTTTTGTTCATTACTAGCATCATTGCAGCTTTCTCAAGTCTTAATCTGTTAATAAACTGAGCAGGCGGTTCCCCTGTATAACTAGCAAAGATTCTGTGGAAATGATATTTAGAAAAGTTTGCAACATCTGCCAATTCTTCTATTGATATCTGCTTAGATATGTTGTTTTCAATGTAATCGAATGCTTTGTTGATTCTTTTTCGATACTCACTTTTTATTCCATTCATATAGATTTATTTTGCACCTTGATTGATTAAAAAGTTTATTATTTCTTGATTTTTATCAAATTTATTATTTGCAATTGTAAGTGGAGTTTGTCCATTTGAGGTTTGTGAGTTAACATTGGCTCCATATTCAACAAGTAGCTTTACCATTTCGATGTTTCCGTTATCAACAGCGTCGTGTATTGGATAAACCAGCCAACCCATAACTTGTTGAGCTCCTTTATCTAACAAATATTCAGCAACCTCATAATTGTTATTAAATACAGCAGCATTTAAAGCATTATCTCCTTTTCTTGCTCTATGATTGATATCAAAACCTTTAACTTCAACAAGGAATTTAACAGATTCCAGTAAACCCTCAACAGCCATTGAATAGAGTAAGTCAGTTTGGTCTGAAGTTTCTAATTCTAAATTTGATCCTGCTTTCAAAAGAATGTCAAAGACTTTATTCGATTTTGCTAAAAATATCGCATTTTCGTTTGCTTCGGAAAGTGCATTTACATCTGAGCCATTAATTATCAAAAACTCAACAATTTCTGGAAGGTCTAATAATACTGCACGATGCAGCATGGTGTAGTTGTTGAAATCTTTGTCAATTGCATTAATATCATTGCCAGTTTTTAAGTAAGCTTCTATTTCTTCGATACTGTTGCCATTAAATTGTATGGTTTTGCTTACTATGCCTTTTTCGCTGTTCTTTATGCTGAAAAATATAGGCTCTTGTGGAACAACCGGTGGTAATTGAGGCAATATATAAAACTTGTACTCAGCAATGTCTTTTTCGTTTAATGGTAAATTTAACTTAGTTTCTTTATTAATAAAGTTTGAAAGTGTGTTGGATTTATATTCTTTTTCTATTCCATTCTTATCAACCATATATATATTCATAATTGCATCTTCCGGGAAAGTGACCATAAGTGTTGGATATTGTGATGCCGGGTTAAAATCAAAAAATGTTTCTTGTTCGCAGGTCGGGATTTCAGAATTAAGGCATTTTTGATCACCAAAGAATATCACTATCATGTTTTGACGTACGCATATTCCAATACCTTTCCAGTCTTTTCCAGCATATTGATCTTCGCTTAAAATAATATCGCTGTAGTCGGTGTATGAACTTCTAAAAGTTAGGCTGTTAAATATTTTAATTGGATTTGTTTCCGAAGTTCCGTATCGGATTTGAGCAAACTCACCATTGTAATCTCCAAATTCTGAGGGCTTATGACTGATGTACGTTTCGTAAATGATCTCTTTGCAATTTGTGTTTGCAGCAAACATTAAAGTTTCCGAGATATCACAATTAGAATACCCCAATTCAACACGCTTCTGATTAATGAGATTAATAATCTCTTTTTCCAAACTCGTTAGACAAATGCTTTGAGAAAATGCTAGTCCCGAAATAAATAGGAATACTACGATTAAATTTCTTTTCATGGCGATTTTTTTAGTTGTAATTTACTAACAAAAATATAACCATATTTTATTTATGCAAATATTATTTGTTCATAATAAACTCAAATTCCTGAAAGTATTTGGCAACGTGCACTGCGTCCATCAATGAATGGTGAGCATTAACTGAAACTGGAATTATTAGATTCTCGTTGTCCTTAGATAGTTTGCCAAATACAATAAGCGGAGTGCTTTCACCTGTCGAAAACTGTCTCGAATGAGTTAATCCTGTAAATTTTATCCATGGTGTGGTCGAATAGTGTATAACATCTTTTCTAAATTTGTTATCGTACATAAATAAGCCGGTCGAATTTTTAACTTTTTCTATTTGCTTGTTAAGATTATTCGAGAATTGGTTAAAATCTTCAAAATATTCGATAAAAGTGAAAGCAAATGTTCCGTCCATACGCCCAATAGTTGCTGCTGCGTGAATTTTATCAAACACAGCAATTTTATCCTCAACAATTCTGAATCTAAATTCCTCGATAGAATTAACTGCTATTAGAGATTTGTGCAAATAGTAAGCAAAAAATGAGATATTATTTTGCTTACATAATTTATATGCTTTTGTACAATCAATTTCGGATACTATTCCGAAAAAAGGTTCGTCAAAATCCTTAAAAAAATCGTAGTGTTCTTTGCGCGACCAATTCTGTATGTCAAGGTATCTCATAATAATTGTTGTATATAATCGGAATTTAAAAAACTAAGGAAATCACTAACTTTATAATCTGCGATTTTAAATTTGTCATTTGTAAAGTCATCGGGAGCAGGAATTGCCACGACAGTCATTCCGGCATTTTTTGCAGCAGTAATTCCAATAATTGAATCTTCGAAAACTAAACATTCTTTGGAGGAAACTCCAAGATTTTTGGCAGCATAAATATAGACAGCCGGGTCGGGTTTTCCTTTTTCTACATCTTCGGCAGAAGATAAAAAATTGAAATATTTTTTTATCCCGACTTTCTCAAGTACAACTTCAATCAGATTATGTGAAGAATTTGATGCGAGACCGATTTTTAGATTTTTGTTTTTGAAAAACTGTAATGTTTCGATTACGCCGGCCATTTTTGTGTCGTTTTGTCCGATAAGTTCGATAACACGAGCAACAACAGCATCTTCAACTTCATTGAAATTCATTCCTTGCCATGGATGTCGTTCGTACCAAAAAGCACACACCTCCTGAGCAGTTAGTGCTGATGTGATATGAACCAAGTCGTCAGTTACAGGAACTCCCAAAGATGAAAACACCTCTTTTTCTGCAATTTTCCATAGTGGCTCCGAGTTTATCAGTACGCCATCCATGTCGAATATAACAGCTTTGAATTTTGTCATATTGCAAAACTAATACATTAATCCAAACTGCCAGAGCGGAATTTTATTTCCTGTTCCATATTCAATTTCGTCGGAAACTATATATGAATTTTCAACATTTTTGATTTGATCACTATTTTTTGATTTTCCGCCAATTTCGAAAATGTATTTTCCATTAACTTTAAAATCACCACGATCGACATATTCTACTTTATTCGCATAAGCCATTTGATTAACAAAAAATGTTTCTCTAAGATTTCCAACATTTGCCTGTTTTGGGCAAAGTGCATAAATCATATTTGTATTTTCGAGATAGATTTTGTCGGGCTTCTGCAATTTTGTAATTCCTGATACATCCTTATAAATATTCAAGGTCATTTTTGCCTCAGCCAAATAAAACAAATAGCTTAAAAAAGTATTTCTGTTAATGCCAACCCTCTCGCTAAGTTTTGAAACGTTAGGGATAAATGGAACCGATTCGGCGATAATCTGCAAAATCTGCTTTATCTTTGTAATATACGACATTTCTAAATTTCTCATCAATGGTAGTTCTAGCTCAAGCACCATATTAATAACCTCTTCGATTTTATAATAATAGTGTTCAGGAAGCTCATTGTAGAAAGGGAAGTAGCCGGATTTTAGATATGTGTCAAAATATTTCAAAGGTCTAAGTTTCTTTAAAGTTTCTTCACTTATCTGTCTGTGATTTTTCAAAACATCATCAAGAGTATAAACCGGGATATTAAAATTGCTGTTGATATTTAGATATTCTCTAAAAGATAAACCTTGCATAGTGTAAACAACTGCTCGTCGGCTAAGGTCTGCCCTCGAATTTAGTATTTCAAGCATTGACGAGCCTGTAAAAACAACCTGTAAATCAGGATAGTCGTCGTAAGTGTTTTTTAGTATCTGTGCCCAGAGTGGATACTTGTGAATTTCATCAATAAATAAATGCTTTCCTCCTCTTTTTACGAACCAATCAATAAAATCTTCGAGATTGTTTCTCGAAAACCAAAGATTATCTAAACTAATATATGCTGCCGAATCATCATTTCCAAAGTGCTTTTTTAAATGTTGCAAAATTAGAGTTGTTTTACCAACTCCTCTTGGTCCTTTTATTCCAAGAAGTCGAGGACGCCAGTCAATTTCATCGGCAAGACCTCTGATAAAGTTCATTTGAACAGAGTTTATCTTGCTGACAGATTTTTCTAATAAGCTTTCCATTCTTAAAATTTTCTACAAAGATAGCTAAAAGTTTAATATAATAAGCAATAATTTATAAAATTAGTTATAATAATAACTAAAAAGATAATAAAATGAATAATAGGATAAGCAAAAAAAAGATAAAATGCTTAATGCAATAAGCAATAGGCTTGAATCTGTTACTATGTCTAGTTTTGATTTGCTTATTGCAATTTTATAATGAGCTAGTTCAAATTATGAATTTTCTGGAGCTGTAATAATCGGAGTTGCTGCCCTAATAGATTTGCTAATGCATAATGCGGGATAAATCTTATTCTTCCGAATTTCTGATATTGTCGATTGAGAAATACTTTGCTTGTCTTTCTTTCCATCTATCGCGAGCAAATTTTTGCATGTCGGTAACAGTATCCTTTTCGTCCACAATCTCTAGTCCAAGAAGTGTCTCAATAATATCTTCCATAGTAACGATACCATCCATTCCACCGTATTCATCAACAATTAAAGCAATGTGTTCTTTTTCTTTTAGCAGAGTTTCCCAAAGCCAAAAAATAGTAACATTATAAGGAGCAATAACAATATCTCGTTTAATTTCGTTTAATTTTGTTTTATGGAAATCTTCTGCCAGTTTCTCCATTACGTTTTGACGGATTACATATCCGGTAATTTTTTCCTTATCTTTTCCGTAAACGGGAATGCGCGAAAACTTCAGGTAGTCTTTATTTTGTAGAAATTCGTTTAGTGTTAATTGTTCATCTGCTACAGCAACAACAACACGCGGTGTCATTATTGTATTTACTTTGATATTTTTAAGTTTTAATACATTTTGGATAATTTTATTTTCGTTTTCGGAGAATAATCCTTCGTGAGCACCAATGCTAGCCATGGCAGCAATTTCGTCTTTGCTAACAGTTTGTTCTTTTGAATTTTTTGAGAAAATTCTTGTGATGATTGTTGATAATAGTACTAATGGGTAAGTAATAATAATCGCAATTTTGATGCTATAAAAAGTAAATCCGGATAGTTTTTTCCAATATCTTGCTCCTATGGTTTTAGGAATGATTTCGGTGAGGACAAGAATAAGAATAGTTAGAATTGCAGAAATAACCCCGAAGTATGCTTCTCCAAAAACAGCAACTGCCTGAGCTCCAACACCTGCTGCTCCAACTGTATGCGCTACGGTATTTAAAGACAAAATTGCTGACAAAGGCTTGTCGATATTAGCTTTTAGTTTAATAAAGGGCTCTGCCCAAATAACACCATTTTCCTTTTTTACAATAAGATGGGATGGCGAAGTAGAGAGCAATACAGATTCCATTATAGAACAAAGAAAAGAAACAACTAAAGCTAGCAGTAAATAAAGGATTAGTGTTAGCATTTTTTCTTGCAAAAATAAGAAATATTTTTGGATATAGATATTATTGAAGATTATCCTAATTTAGAAAAAATGAACAATCTCCAATATTTGCCATCTTCAATTATTGTATCGCAAATAAAATTACAATTTTCGATATCGCTGACAAAATTTGATTCGTTTTTGTAATAGCCACCATAATCACAGAATTTGTATGATTTTTTGTTTCGTTTTAGAACATGCTCTGCGATTATCAGTTTTCCTCCCTCCGTTAGGACGCGGTTACACTCTTTTACCATAGCTATGTCATCTGAAAAATGATGGTAAACATTATAGATAAATACTTTGTTTACTTTGTTTGCAGGTAAGAATACAGAGTTTTTGGTTCCTGAAATTGTTCTAAATGTGTTAGTGATTTGTTGACCGCGCAGCTTACTATAATGAGGATAATAAGTACTGTCGATTCTCATTTTTGAAATGCACAAAGTGTCAATATCTTGCAGATAAAACAATATGCTATCAGTAAAAAGTGAAAGTAAAAACTCTCTTCCGCCACTACCTGCACCTATGCTCAGAATCGAGTCATTTGTGTTGATGTCGCACAAACCAACAAGCTTTTCAAAATATTTTATCGAAGTCGAGTCTTTTGAAGAATATAATTTACAATTTTTTGAATGACCTTGGTAAGAAGATATTTGTTTTGCTAGAAATACTCTGTTCATTAAAGTGCATGAACAAATCAGAAATAAAACAGATATGGCAATAAAGAGTTTCTTCATTTTATGTTATTATTATTTTACAATGGCTAATACAAGAAGCCAAAAAGCCAAAGCGGAATTATGTTGGAAGAGCCAATTTCTATGTTATCTTTAACAATATATGAGTCGGTATTGTCGCCAATCTGTTTGCGGGTTTTGTTTTTGCCACCAATTTCAAAATTGTATTTTTCATCGATTAAAAAATCGGTAAAATCCGAAGCATAGACTTTATGATATATACTTAGTTGATTGTAAAAAAAAGTTTCCCGCAAATTACCTGTGTTTGTACTTTCTTCTGCAAGATTATACATAATGTTTGTGTTGTGAAGAAAGATTTTTTCAGGTTTGCTTAATTCGTTCAAACTCTTTTCGGGAGTGTTGAGCATAAATATTAGATTAGCGTCTTTTAAGTTTTGCAGATATAGTTTCATTGTATTTAGAGAAATTCCTGTACGCTCACTTAACGAATTCATATTTGGTTTAAATGGAACAGATCCGCTAATAATCTTTAGTAATTTTTTTAGGTAGATAAGATTTGACGACATAATGTTTTCAAATTGTGGAATGTCAATTTCGATAACTGTTGAAATAACTTCACTCAATTTATTTTGAAAGGCAAACAAGTTTTCAAGGTAAAATGGGTAATAGCCAAATTTTAAGTATTTATCAAAATATGCTAGCGGTTTTATAATAGAACCTAATTCCATGGCAATAGTGATGTGGTTTTTTATGATGTCATCTAAAGTGTAAACAGGGAACTCCTTTTTTGTTTCAAATTGAATGAACTCCCTCAAAGACAACCCCGGTAGCTCGTACATAACAGCTCTTCGACTTAAATCAGCTCTTGCTTTTTTTAGTTGTAACATCGATGAACCTGTAAAAATCATTTTCAACTTAGAAAAATCATCATAAAGGTTTTTAATTTCAACCGACCAGTCGGGATAGCGATGCACTTCATCCATAATCAAAAGCTCACCACCTTTTCTATAAAAGTCCGCAGCAAAATTATAGAGTCTGTTTTCTAAAAAGTAAAAATTATCTAAGCTTACATACATTACTTTTTCATTGGGCGGAAAGTTTGACTTAAGATACTGTAATAACAACGTGGTCTTACCAACACCTCTGCTTCCTTTTAGTCCAATCAATCGGTTCTGCCAATCAAATATATTTATGTGATTTCGAATATTATCAAGCGATGTCTCTTGATATTTTTCGTAAAACTTTTGTCGTATTGCTTCCATATATTTTTCTTGCAAAGATAATAAAAAATTGCAATATGTCAATGCATTGATATAAAAATGCATAAAAATATGAATGAAGTGATATGAAAAGAATTAAAAAATGTCAAAGTGTTGATGTAAATGTAGTGTCTATTTCCCTTTTCTCATTGCTTCATAAATTGGTTTAAGTTCTTCCTTGTCCCAATAATCTTGCATGTCGAGATTAATCTTTATGACTTGTATTTTACAGTTTTGATTCTCAAGAGCCAGATCTTCCCAAATCTTGACATGGTCTTTATTCAGTTTGCCTGTCCATACTGTCCAGTAAATAAGTAAATAAAATTCGGCTTCATCAATTTCTTGTAAAGGTTTTCCGTTAAAATCTTTGAATTTGTTCATTTTATTGATAAGCAAAATACTGTCGTTTGTTATGAATGTTGTATCAGTTTTTAGATTTGGAATAAATTCAAAAAGTCCGGCATTACATGCACTATCTGTTTGGCGATAATTAATATAATGGCCGTTTTTATCAAAGATTTCGCCATCAGGAATTCCCTGTCCTTTCATTACTTGCAAAAAGTCGTATTCATTAACGGTAACAATATTTGAAGTGTCTAAGCCAAATTTAAGAGCTTTGTCTTTAATTGATTGCTCAGTTTCAACATCGGGCTTTTTTATCCCGTATAATTTGTACATTATTGGTTTGCAGGAACTTAACAGAAATAACATTGATAAAATTACAATAAGTGCTTTTGTTCTCATTTAATTTTTCGTTTAATAATTTTACTCTCAACCGGAGCTAATTCATGCCCAAACATTATAAGCACATTATTAACTTTATTCATATTCATATTGGTTTTGCCCTGTTCTATTTTTCTGATTACTGTCAGCGCAATTCCCGAGCGTTCGGCAAACTCTTGTTGAGTTAAACCAACCGCCTTACGCCGTTCTTTTACAAAACTTGCTAAATTTTTCATTATATGCAAATAGATATATTTTAATGCAAAGATAGTGAATTATATGTAATATGACATAACTGTGGAAATCATTTTCGGATTACATTAGATAGCATATAAATTGGTTTGGATAAAATGATTTTCTTTCACTCAATCACATAATCAATCTCCGCCTCAAATTCCGCAGTTTTTCCGATTTCTACACATAGCGTTTTGTTGCTTTCTGTGCT
>JAFGVU010000038.1 GCA_016937855.1 Bacteroidales bacterium
AACTGCGGATTCTCGCATCGCAGTTCCGTGTCCTTCGGACAGGAACGCTCTTCGAAATCCGCCCCGACAACATGTACCAACCGTTGTGCACAATGTTAAAAAATCAGACTTTATGTTAACTTAGCAAATAATAAAATCAAATAATTCTATAACATTAAACAATTGAGAAATAAGATGAACCAAGTAATTAGTATTTTTAAAAGAAGCGTTTTAATTTTTTTTGCACTTTTCATTTTCTTTTGCGGACAGGTTAAAAGTCAAAATTTTTATGGGTTGAGCCTTGGAGAATCATACACATTAGAAGAAATAGAAACCGAAATAACAAAAAGATTTAATCAAGAAAGTTTTGAAATACTACAAAAATCAGAAAGAGAAATTGCTGTCAATATTAATTTAGATGAACAAGAAGAACGTCAATTAAAATTAGAGTTCAACCCATTAACCTTCCGTGATTCTAAATTATTTTTCACAAGAATTTATGGAACTTTAATCGATAAAAATACTGCAACGAATTTGTATGAAAATGCCTTAAATTATCTTGGTAAACCTTCGGAAGGTTTTGAAGAGGAAGCTGCTTCAAGAAATTACAATGGTTATGTGAAAAAAGTAAATTATTTTAAAATTTATTACAACAGAAAATTTGAAGGTGATGCGATAAAGTTAAAATTTGATAATACAATGTATTCTAACAGTGTTTCGTATTCATTTAGTATTAGTTACATATATAATTCTAAATGGATGGATAAATCTACACCTCATTCCGAATCAGCATTTAGCAATTCATACGAGTGGAAAATCACCAAAAGATATTAGATATAAAACTGATGTGAATTTATCAAAAACACAGTGCACAACAAAGTACATATTGCAGAGCGGGGTTGGTGCGGTTTTGTAACTGCGGCTCTCGCATCATCGTTCCGTCCTGCCGGACAGGAACGAAGCTCCGAAATCCGCCCCGACAACATGTACCAACCGTTAGGCAGCATGTTGAAAAGTGCTAATAGAAACATATGAGATTTTTAACAAAAATATTAAGTTTTGATGTTACCTCTTCTAAAATAAAGATTGTAAGAGATGGTAAAGTCGTTTTATCCGAAAAAACACAATTATCCATTGACGAAAATGGAAGAGTAATTGCATTTGGAGATGATGTAACAAAACAAGACAAAGGAACTATCATTTCGCCAATTCGTGGCGGATTAATAACTGACTTTAATGCATTTGAGCAACTGTTACGTTCTCTAATAAAAAAAGTTTTAAACAAAAACGGTGCTTTTACTCCATCCCTAAAAACATTTTGCACCATACCTGATTATGCATCTGAAGTTGACATGAGAGCAATAAGAGATTCTTTTGAGCATGCCGGTGCAAGAGAAGTTTACATGATTTTCTCATCACATTGTATAAACCAAAGTGCGGTCACAGAAAAGAATGACTCCTTTCTTATCATAGATTCAGGTGCGGATAAGGTTTCATTTTCGATTATGGCTAATGACAAAATTCACGCATCAATAAAACTGGATTTTGGAGCAGAAAAGCTTAAACGGGTTTTATGGTCAAAATTAAAAAGTCAATTTGGACTTGACTGTAAAATGGAAGTTATCGAAGAACTGTTGCATAACTATATGACTTTTAATGGCTCTCCTAAAAGGGATAAAATGACAATAACTGCAACTAATGAAAATGATTTACAGTCGACTCAGGAAATTGACCTTGTTTATTTAAATAATTGTTTAACAGCTTATTTTGAAATAATCAAGAATGAAATCCAAATGATTCTACAGGATATAACGAAATTTGAAATTGAATCTTTGAAATTTATATTACTAACAGGTAAACTATCGCAGTTAAATGGTTTTGACAGTACATTAAATCAAATGACAAATCTTCCAATAAAAAACAAATCGAATGAGGATTATGCTTTAAAGGGACTAATTCAATTAGCACCAAGTTTTGAATCAAACATGAAATGTATAAGATAAAACACGACTGCCTAACAAAGTGCCATATTGCATAGCGGAATTTGGTGGTATGCGGGGCTGCGGCTCTCGCATCATCGTTCCGTCCTCACGGACAGGAACGCGCTCCGAAATCCGCTACAGCAACATGCACAAACCGTTATGGGTTATTTAAAAGAAACTACCTCAGATATGAAACAAGAATTAAAAATTAACTTAAAGCCTTCAAAATCTGACTTTCTAGAACTTGAAAATTGGTTGATAGATGAGTATAATAAATTCGACGAAGGTTTTTACTGTAACTGGAATATAATTAAAGACTCGTATAAAAATAATGAGGTAATCACACTGTGCTTAAATGATAAAATAATAGGTTTTGTAGACTGGTCTCAAGATGAAAATGTAATACACATCAACATAATGGAAATTCATCCAGACTATAGAAAAATGGGATTAGGAAAAAAATTTCTTGCGAAACTTGAAGCGGAATTTAAAGAACATGGAAATATCGCAATTGTATTATTTTGTGAACCTCGTGAATCAGAACATTTCTGGAGAAAAATGGAATTTATTAAATTCCCGAATAGAGGTTGGTCTGAATCAGATTTGACTTTTTATAAACCATTAATCAATGTTTTAAAATCCAATCACGATATAAAAAATGAAAATATGATTGAACTTTGGAATGTTGAACCCTACCAGTCAAATAAATTTAGTCCAGAGTGGAGTTGGAGTATTGAAACTGAGAATGAAAAATTAATAACTCCAATTATTCAACCTTGTAACAGGAATTGGAATGTTAGGTGGACAATGAATGGAAAAGTAATCAAAGAAGACAAAGTAAAATATTTCTCAAATGATTTTACTATTGAAAATGGACCTTTTATGTTTATTGAAAAGTTGAAGTAACTATTTTAGAAATGGCTGAAAAAAACTGGACAAAATCACCATGGGCAATTGGACTTGGCACTGCTGTTTTCAGCTTTTGCCTTTCTGTAATTTATGATTTAGTAAAAGATAAACCATTACTATCATCCATTTGGTCAATTATAAAATGGGCAGGAGAATTAATCTGGAAAATTTTGAATTTTAATGTAAAATTATGGTGGATAATCCTTTTTGTCATTTTAGTAATTATTGTACTTTATATAATTGACTCCGCAAAACCTAAAATAAAAGAGAATTCTCTTTCAGAAACTTATAAAGAAGATAGGATTAAAGGATTACGTTGGTCTTGGGAGTGGGAATACAGCACATTTAACCAATCTTGGATATTATCCGACCTAAAAGCTCATTGTCCTAAATGTGATACACCAATGATTGCACAATCAAGCTATGGTTTATATCTTGATTGTCCTCGTTGTGATTTCAAAGACCATACAAGACCCGAAGACGAATTAGATAAAGTTCAAAGAATAATTATTGACAATGTTAATAGAAGAAAAAATAAAAACAACCCATAACAAATTGTAAATTGCATTGCGGGGTTCGTGGTGTGTCGTTCGCTGGATTCTCGTAACATCGTTCCGTCCTGCCGGACAGGAACGAGCTCCGA
>JAFGVU010000230.1 GCA_016937855.1 Bacteroidales bacterium
AACTACAATTTTTTGCTTTTAGTTATGCACGAAATGATTTTTCCTTAGCCTTTAAATCTAAAATCATTTTCGGCATAACGGATAATTATTTGCATAAATTAGTGATTTTTCGAAACAGACAAACCGTTCCTGTGCAAAGCCTATCTGACGCTAGTCGTTTATTAACCGTTAATAACGGATAATTATTTGCATAAAATAGTGATTTTTCGAAACAGACAAACCGTTCCTGTGCAAAGCCTATCTGACGCTAGTCGTTTATTAACCGTTAGTAACGGATAATTTTTTGTGCAAAATAGTGATTTTCCGAAACAGACAAACCGTTCCTGTGCAAAGCCTATCTGACGCTAGCCGTTTATTAACCGTTAGTAACGGATAATTATTTGCATAAATTAGTGATTTTTCGAATCAGACAAACCGTTCCTGTGCATAGCTTATCTGGCGCTAGCCGTTTATTAACCGTTAATAACGGATAATATTTTTGTAAAAACTATTATTTTTGTAGTGCTAACCATTAATTGATAATTATGAAATGTAAAGTATGTGATAAAGAATTTATTGGGCGAAAAGACAAAATATATTGTTCAGTAAAATGCAAAAACGACTATCATGTTACACTCAGAACGGTAACCAATCAAACCGCCTACCCTTTAGACAGAATCTTACACAGAAACAGGTCTATTTTATTGGAGGTTATGGGACCAAAAGCCCGAAAAAAAACGATTTTGCGCTCTGTGTTAGTCAGAAAAAAATTTCAGTTTAAGTATCTGACGCATTTCAACATTAACAGTAAAGGAAAAATGTATCATTATGTTTACGATTTTGGTTGGATGGAGTTTTCAGATGATGAAATACTTATAGTTCGTCAAAAAAATCAATGGAGTATTGACGAATAATTATATTATTTTTGTCAGATGAATCATATAGTAGAAATTTGCACTGACACATTTAAATCGGTTGAGAATGCAGCAAATGCGGGAGCAACCAGGATTGAGTTATGTTCAGCTCTTGATCTTGGAGGACTTACTCCAAGTATTAGTTTTGCTAAGTTGGTTTTAGCAAAAAATGCGATAAAAGTTAATGTACTTATAAGACCACGACCCGGAAATTTTGTTTATTCGGATGATGAATTTAGCATTATTTGTGAAGATATCAAAGCATTTAAAGAACTTGGTGTTAATGGTATAGTCTGTGGTATTCTTACCAAAAATGGTGATATAGATGTAGCCAAAACAAAACTTTTAGTGGACCTATCCAAACCGCTTGAGTTTACTTTTCATCGTGCTTTTGACAATTGCAAAGATGGATTTAAAGCTATAAATGATGTTATTTCGACAGGAGCAACCAGAGTTCTCACTTCAGGTTTTGAAAAAAATGTTGGTGAAGGAATGGAAAACATCATTAAGCTTCACAAAAACTATGGACATTTAATAAAAATCATGCCCGGAGGAGGAATAGATAAGCAAAATGCTCAAATATTTCTTGAAAATGGAATCGATGAGATACATTTATCCGCCGGAGTTCTCGAAGTCGAAACAAACTACACAAACATCAAACTGGGTAGCATGGGACATCAAAAAAGTGACAATAAATACGGATATAAATACTCGGACATCGAAATAATTAAAGGGATTGTGAATTTAAAATCGACGACAAAATGAATATCATTTTAAAATTAGCATCAAGTATTGGCGAAAGAGGTTCGGAAGCGAATATAAGATTGGCACATGAAATTGCCGAATCCGATGATAAAGTTGCAATTCGGGAATTAGTAGAAAATTTAAAAAACAAGGATAAAAGAATTCAAAGTGATTGTATTAAAACCCTATACGAGATATCATACATAAAGCCAAGATTAATAGTTGATTACCTAAATACTTTTATCGAACTATTAAATTCGAAAAACAATCGCATGGTTTGGGGAAGCATGATTGCAATATGGAGAATTACACCTTTTAAACATAAAGAAGTGTTTGCAAACTTTGAATTTATCAATAATATTGTAAAAAAAGGTTCTGTAATTACTATTGATTGTGGAGTTGGTATTTTCTCGGAACTAAACAAATTTGACGAATACAGGGCAACAACCGACCCTATCCTTGAGGAAATATTATGGAATTGTCCAATTAAACAATTGGGACAGTATTGCGAAAGAATTTTGCCTTCAATTAATGTAGAAAATTCAGAAATATATAAAATACTGATCAAAAAAAGGATAACTGAATGCGAAAAAGAATCGCAGATAAAAAGGGTGAGTAAATTATTAAAGGAGATTAATTAATGTTTTTTTCTCAGAAAGATTAATTATCTATCAGAAACACATCAAAAAAATATCCAAAAAAAAAGCCTGAATTTCTTCAGGCTTCCTGCTCCCCCTCTCTCCGAAAACCTTCGGAGTGAACCTAGGGAGCATACTTCTCTTTTAGCTTTTGTATTATTTCAGGGTATATAGTAAGATTTTTAATGTAAATTTTACTCTTCATTCTTTTAATATGCCTCTCTATTCCAATTGCTTGTGCTTTAGAGGTACACTCCGCAACAAAAAATATTTCCCAATCATCAGACTTGGCGGTAAACTTATTGTCCCTATAGTACTTTGATAGATGTCTTTCCAAACGTTCTTCTGGTTCAAGAATTGTACTTCCTGTATAAAAGACACTTAGTTTACTACTATACAATATATATAAATAAGCTTTCATAATTTTTATTTGAATGCACGAAAATGCTAGAAAGAAATATTCAAAAAATAAATACAAAAATACAAAAAAAAGCCTGAATTTCTTCAGGCTTCCTGCTCCCCCTCTCTCCGAAAGCCTTCGGAGTGAACCTAGGGCAAAAAAATACAAAAAAAAGCCTGAATTTCTTCAGGCTTCCTGCTCCCCCTCTAGGACTTGAACCTAGGACCCCCTGATTAACAGTCAGGTGCTCTAACCAACTGAGCTAAGGAGGAAAAAAGCGTTGCAAAACTAATAATGTTTTTTAACTTTGCAAAATAATTTTTCAAAAAAATATTATTTATGGCAAAAATAATCGCAATGGGGAATGCCTTGGTTGATATCATGACAATGTTGAATGACGACCAAGTGCTTGATAATCTGAACCTTCCGAAAGGAAGTATGCAACTTGTTGATTTAGAAACAAGTAAAAAAGTTCAGGAGTTTACAGGAAATTTATCTAAAAGTTTAGCTAGTGGTGGTTCGGCAGCCAATACAATTCGTAGTATGGCTGTTTTGGGAGCCCAAACAGGATATCTTGGCAAAATTGGTAGAGACGAAATGGGCAAATTCTTTGCTCAAGACATGTTAAAAACAGGTGTTACGCCAAAATTAATAGAAACAGACACACCAACCGGAATTGCAGTTGCTTTAGTTAGCAAAGACTCCGAAAGAACATTTGCAACTCATCTTGGAGCTGCGGCAGAACTTACCCCACAAGATATTACACCCGAAATTTTCGATGGTTTTGATATTTTACATGTCGAAGGATATTTAATCTTTAACAACGAACTAATTGAAAAGGCAATGCAAACAGCAAAAGAATGCGGGTTAACTATTTCGTTGGACTTGGCAAGTTACAATGTTGTTGAGGCAAACCTCGAGTTTTTAAAATATTTAGTGGATAAGTATGTTGATATACTTTTTGCAAACGAAGAAGAAGCAAAAGCTTTTACAGGTAAAGAACCCGAAGAAGCTCTGGAAATGATTTCTAAAGTTTGTGACATTGCAATTGTAAAAGTTGGAGAAGACGGATCGTTTATCAAAAAAGGTATTTTCAAACACGAAGAAGGTGTTATAAAAGTTAAACCTATCGACTCAACCGGTGCAGGCGACAATTATGCTGCCGGATTTTTATATGGAATTATGAATAACTGGGATTTGGCAAAATGCGCAAAAGCAGGTGCTATTTTAGCCGGTAATGTTATAGAAGTTATTGGTGCAACAATGGACGAAAAACGATGGGAAAGAATTAAAACTGAAATCAAGAAACTACAATAAAAAAAATAGCTCGGCAAAACCGAGCTTTTTTTAATCAAAACTTTGATTAAAACAGTCCATGTATCTCTGCGTCAATTTTATTAATTATAAAATTTAAATCTTCTGGTTTCTCTGTAAAATCCAAATTATCAACATCAACAACTAATAGTTTACCATTATTATAGTTTGCAATCCATGCTTCATATCTTTCATTAAGTCGTTTCAGGTAATCAAGACGAATAGTGTTTTCGTATTTACGTCCACGATTTTGTATCTGTTGAACCAAAGTAGGCACACTTGCGCGAAGATAAATCAACAAATCGGGGGGTTCAACTAAAGTTGCCATTAGTGTAAACAAACTAAAATAGTTATCAAAATCTCTTGTTGTCATCAAACCCATAGAGTGCAGGTTGGGTGCAAAAATATATGCATCCTCGTAAATTGTCCTATCTTGAATTATTGTCTTTCCTGATTTTCTGATTTCAAGAATTTGATTAAACCTGCTATTTAAAAAATATACCTGCAAGTTAAATGACCACCTCTGCATATCATCATAAAAATCATTAAGATAAGGATTATCATCAACATCTTCGAAATGAGGTGTCCAACCATAGTTTTTTGCGAGAAGCTTAGTTAGTGTAGTTTTTCCCGCTCCGATATTGCCTGCTATTGCTATATGCATATAATCAATTTTTGAATTTTTTCAAGTTTTAAAAATAAAACTAAAATTCCATTAAACACAAAAAATTTAAGGAAGAATTTCAAAAGTTATTAACGATTTATCATCAAGTATGTAAATATAACTTCCTGAAACGACAAAATCGGTGATATTTTTTACAGGCAGATCTAATTTGCTTTGCTGTTTTCTATTGATATCATATAAATACAAAACACTTTGATCAACAAAATAAACAACTCCATTATCTATGCATACGGATGCATTTGGGGAAACGCTAAGCTTTGAATAGAAATTGGCAAACTTGTCTAAAATCACAATCTGCCCGTTATCGGTTTTAAGAACTATATAATTTGTGCCAACCAAGATTTCAACTACCTGACTATCGCCAATTTCTGAAAACAAATTTGCACCTTTGATGGAAATGTTAAGATTTTTATCGAGCTGAATAAGGCGAGTCTCAATATTATCATATAACCAAACCCCTCCAAAATTAGAGGATGCAACAGCGCCAATGCTGTAAAAACCTACATCATCAAGCGAAAGTGGCTCTCTAAGCAGCGAAAGTGTATTATCCAAAAACAGAATTTTATTAAAATTTTTATAATACACTAATATCCTCATAGGATCGGAAACATCAACAAAACTTATGTCTCCATAAGAGTATTCATCCCAAGTGCATATTTTATTTAACTTTTTGTCGGTTTTTTGCAATTCATTTTTATTTGCAAGATAATAACTCCCAAGTTTATCAAGCTTAAACAACTGTGCATCAACAGCTTGTCGCGAAATTTCACGAATCTGACCAAATGCCACAATTGTTGAAAAAATCAATATTAAAACCAGAAATTTTCTCATTTAGACTCAAAATAAACAAATATCATACCCGTAATTTTTACAAATGTAAAGATAAAAAAAATCTGACCGGAAAATAATCTCCAGCCAGATTTATTGAAAAAGCAAAACTACTGTTATGATATCTTATTTGTTTTTACAATCGGGGTGCACTCCTTTATGCTCACAATCAGCATTCTTGTGATGTAAATGAGCTCCATCTTTTGAGTACATGTGCTTTGATTTACTCATGTCATACTTAACTCTTTGTTCTGGAGTTAATTCGTTTCGAACTGCGATACGCTTTGAAGCATTTTCTTTGTGAACATCTGCTTTTAAAACAGCAATTTCATCAATTTTTTTGTGAATTTCTTTTTCCGATGGATTATCGCTAACCTCCAACTTTTTTAATTCAGCCTCTTTAATTTTGATGTCAGCTTTTAAAACTGTGATTTTCTTTTCACTGTTTAATTTAATTTCCTCAATCTTAGTCTTTTGATCATCACTAAGGTCATCCATTAGACACTCTTTATTGTGTTTATGATTTTCGGCATTTTGTGCAAATAAGTTCCCTGCCGATAAAACTCCAAAAAACACTACAGTTAAAATAAATAATTTCGTTTTCATAATTTTTTATATTTTTGATTTACGGTTTTTTGACAATTATAAATCCAAAAGGTTTAAAACGTTTATAATTTATTTTTAAATGAAAGAGATAACAATAGTTGTAATGTTTCTGGGAATACTGATTTTCTCTAGCCATTTGTTTAATAAAATGTTCGATAGAACAAAAATCCCCAACGTTCTATTACTAATGATAATCGGTATTATTGGAGGTTTTTTTATTGATAAAGAAATATTTTTTGGACAAGTTGGCAGCGTATTTACAACTATAACTTTAGTAATAATTTTATTTGAAAGTGGTGTTAATTTAAAATTCAGTGAATTAAAGGCATCTATTGGATCGTCATTTCTACTGACAATTTACAATTTTATTTTAACCGTTGTTGCAGTAACAGCAATTTTGGTATTTGCTAAAGGATTTGATTTAGTATCCGGAATATTTGTTGGAGCAATTCTGGGGGGAACATCCTCAGCAGTAGTAATTCCTATGATAAAACAGCTTAAACTTGGTAAAAAAAGCAACACAACACTTTTGCTCGAGTCTGCTTTAAGCGATGTTCTCTGTCTGATTGTCGGGCTTGCAGCATTAGAAGGCATGCGTGCCGGCGCCTTAGATGTTGCCAGCATTCTAAACTCTATGTGGAAATCTTTACTTTTTGCAGCACTTTTGGGATTGGCAGGAGGTATTGTTTGGAGTTTTATTCTTAATTGGATGAGAAGCTTACAAAACTCTATGTTTACAACTTTTGCATTTCTTTTCATAGTTTATGGAAGTGTCGATTTATTAGACCTCAATGGAGGCATTGCCGCTCTTTGTTTTGGGATAGTTCTTGGAAATTCAGAATCCTTGAGTAACACTAAACTTTGGAATCAGATTTTTAAATTTAACATAGCGCATCTAAAAACCAACGAAAAAGATTTTTTCTCCGAAATTGTATTTGTGCTGCAAACCTACTTTTTTGTTTATGTTGGTGTAGTTATCGAATTTGGGAATTTCATAACATATTTACTTGCAATATTAATAATTACAATTACTTTGCTGATAAGACCAATTGGAGTAAAACTTTTTGCAAAAAAAGGTTGTACTCCTAAAGAGATAACAGTTATGTCGATTATGTCGCCAAAGGGACTTGTTCCTGCTATTTTAGCATCATTGCCCTTGCAAATGGGACTGGCATTTGGTCAGGACATTGCCGAATTAGGATATGCCGTGGTTCTGCTGAGTATTTTCACAAGTAGTGTTTTAATTATCATCGTAAGCAAAGATCCCCTCATATTTAATAAAATTATGCGCCGTAAAAGAGAAGAAGAACATATTGGAGGAATTCGAGATTTTGAAACAGATATTAAAATTGTGGAGTCCAATCAAGACATCCAAGTTTCTGAAAATACAGAAGAAGAGCCAAATACAGCAACAGACACACACAATAGCCAACAAGAAGAAATTACAATTAAAGTTAAAAATAAATTTGGAGACGAATTCGAAGACTAAGTATCTTTGAAAGTTTAAAAAAATGAAATTACACAAAATACCATTTAGAATATGTGAGATTGAAGGTGGCGGAAGTCATATTTTAATCAAAGCCAATATCAACAAAGTAAAATCAAACCTATTGATTGACACAGGTGCTTCAAACTCTGTTTTTGACTTGGGCAGTAAGGCATTTAAGGACAACAAAACACTTGAATCACAAAGCGACATTCGGAGCTCAGGTTTTAATTCGGCAATTGAAAATCTGCATATTGGAGCGATCGAGTCTTTCTCTATTAGTTACTTTAGAACAAGTTTTGATTATGCTATTTTTACTCCATTAGACCACATCAACAATCTATACAAATCGATGAATTTGCCGAGAATATCAGGGATAATTGGTTGTGATTTTTTAATAAAACACAATGCAATTATTGATTTTCAGCAAAAAATTCTGCAAATAGAGAAAAAATAGATGTAAAATAATTGGTATAAATACTGCATTTTCTCAAAAAAAGAATATCTTTGCACACTCAAAAAAAGAAAATAAAAAAATTAGTTAACGTTAATAAAATTATTAAACATGCGTAACAAAGGAGCGATTATTACGGTATCAGTGTTGCTTGCAGTGATTTGTTTGTATTATTTATCATTTACATTTGTAACAAATCGTGTAGAAAGCAAAGCAGACGATTATGCCAATGCAAGATTTGAAGCTATGAATCTTGAAGTTGACGAATATGAAAAAATCCATATTGTGGATTCGTTGACAGCAAGATATCTTGATTCAATGTCAAATCAAGTAGTGTACACATTATTTAAGAAGTACACTTACATGGATTGTAAAGAGAGAGAAATGAACCTTGGTCTTGACCTTAAAGGCGGTATGAATATTTCGTTGGAAATTTCGGCGCAAGATGTTATTCTAGCTCTTGCAAATAACCAAAGAGATTCTACTCTTAACAAGGCAATTGCATTAGCTAATAAAGAGACACAAGAACAAACAGGACAAAACTATATTGAAGTTTTTGGTAATGCTTTTAAAACAGTAAGTACTCCAACAACTCCTAGTTTAGCTGCATTGTTTATCACAACAAGTAATCAGGAAGACATTACAATAAAATCTAGCGATCAGGAAGTTCTTGCCTATATCAGCGGACAATATGATGCTGCTATCGACAATGCGTTTGATGTACTTCGTAAACGTATCGACCACTTTGGTGTTGTTCAACCAAACATACAGAGAGATGTTGCTGTAAGAGGTGTTTTCCACATTGAGCTTCCGGGTATAAAAGATCCTGAACGTGTTGAAGACTTGCTTAGACAAGCGGCCGTGTTGGAGTTTTGGGAAACATACAATGCCGAAGAGATTTATGATAAACTTTCTGAAGCAAATGTTTTAATTGCAGAATTAAAAGATGCTGAGCAAAAAGAAATCGAAAGAAAATCAGGAAAAACACCTAAGGTAGAAACAGAAGAAGTGGTTTCCAACGAGGTTATTGCTGATGAAGTTATTACTGACGAAGTTATTACTGACGAAGTTATTACTGATGATGAAATAATTATAGATAATGAAGTTCCCGAAGAAGTTGTTGCAGAAGAATCAACCACAGAAGAAACGGCAGCTCCAAGCACACAATCAGGATTAGCATTATTCGAAAGACTTCGTCCTCAAATAGAAGGATATCAAATTTATGGTCCTGTTGTGGGATATGCTAAAGAAGGCGATATGGCTTCTATTATGGCTGACCTCAATCGCGAATCAGTAAAAAGACTTTTCCCAAGTGATGTTGTTTTCGCATGGAGTTTTAAAGAGCTTCCTGATGCAAAAGGTTACTATCAGTTAATAGCTTTAAAACGCAGTAAAGATGGTGGTGCGGTATTACATGGTGATGTGGTTACAAACGCTCAACAAGAGTTTGGACAAAACCAAGCAACTGCCGAAGTAACAATGTCGATGAATGGTGCCGGATCAACTGAATGGGCTAGAATCACACGTGAAAATATTGGCAAAAGCATAGCAATTGTTCTTGACGGATATGTTTATTCATTCCCAACTGTTAATGACGAAATTAAAGGCGGACGCTCTTCAATATCAGGCAATTTTACTCTTGATGAAGCTACCGACCTTGCAAACGTTTTAAAATCAGGTAAAATGCCTGCTCCTGCAAATATTTTATCAAAAGAAATTGTTGGACCATCGCTAGGACAAAAAGCTATCGACTCCGGACTTAACTCTTTTGTTATTGCTTTTATTCTTATCCTGATTTATATGATTTTCTACTACGGTAGAGCAGGATGGGTTGCTGATATTGCACTTATAACCAACTTATTCTTAATTTTTGGGGTTCTTGCTTCTCTTGGAGCGGTTCTTACTCTCCCCGGTATTGCAGGTATAGTTTTAACAATAGGTATGTCGGTTGATGCAAACGTTCTAATATATGAACGTATTCGCGAAGAAATGAGAGCAGGTAAAGCAATAAAAACTGCCGTTACAGATGGTTATAAAAATGCATATTCGGCAATTATTGACTCCAACTTAACTACATTACTTATCGGGATAATCTTACTTAATTTTGGTGTTGGACCGGTACAAGGTTTTGCTACTACATTAATAATAGGTATCTTAAGTTCATTGTTTACAGCAATATTTATTACCAGATTGATTTTCTCTACTATGCTTGATAAAGACAAGAAAATTACATTTGGAAACAAACTTACAATCAATGCATTCCAAAATCTAAAAATTCAATTCCTAGAAAAAAGAAAAATTGCCTATATTGTTTCAGGTATATTGATTGTTGTAAGTTTAACATCTTTGTTTACTCGTGGATTAAACCCTGGTATCGACTTTGCCGGAGGAAGAAACTATATTGTAGCATTTGAAAAAGCAGTTTCTCCAAACGATATTGCTGTAGAACTAGAAAAAGTTTATGGCGATCGTCCGTTAGTGAAAACTTTTGGTAGCTCTAATCAGGTTAAAATTTCAACAAAATACAAAATTGACGACAATACTGCCGACAACGAAGCCGACTCATTACTTTATGTTGGTTTAAAACCAATGCTTGACGATGATGTAACTATGGAAGATTTCTTCGAAAGTTATCGTCAAACATCGCAAAAAGTAGGTCCTACTGTTGCAGACGATATCAAGTCAAAATCTATAATCGCTATTCTATTAGGTCTTGTTGTGATGTTCCTTTACATTTTAATAAGATTTAGAAAATGGCAATACTCTTTAGGAGCTCTTGCTGCTCTTGTTCATGACGTTATTATTGTACTAGGTGTTTACTCTCTACTATTCTCAATAATGCCATTTAATATGGAGCTAGATCAGGCATTTATTGCTGCAATTCTAACTGTGGTGGGTTATTCTATTAACGATACTGTGGTTGTTTTTGACAGATTAAGAGAATATCTTGGATTATACAAAAAACGTGGTACTGAGGAAGTTATGGACTCGGCGATTAACTCAACTGTTAGCCGTACTATAAATACATCTTTAAGTACATTTGTTGTATTGCTCGCAATCTTTATCTTTGGTGGTGAAGTTATCAGAGGATTTACTTTTGCACTGCTAATCGGTATCGTAGTTGGTACATATTCTTCTATTTTTATTGCAACTCCTGTTGCCTTCGACTTTATGAAGAAAAGAAAAGCTACTAAATAATACTACATAAAACATTACAAAAAAAGGGCTTTTTTATAAAGAGCCCTTTTTTTTTCAGCTTAGCTACTCGATTTTATTTCTAAAATAATTAAAAACTATCTCTGCTTTTGA
>JAFGVU010000039.1 GCA_016937855.1 Bacteroidales bacterium
ATAAAATAAAGTTTATTACTCTCATCGCCATTAATATCCTCAACAAATAGCGTTATGTAGCTATATGTAGATTCCTGGCTTTCGGCTAATTCAACAGTTATACCGGAATCATACCCAACTATCAATTGTTCTTCTCCCTGATATGAAACATAATATTGACCTCCCTGCTCAATAATTGTTGCATCAATTGATAAAACATCTCCCAAATCCTGAGAAGTCCCAAACTGCAAATGCAAAACTGACGCATCAGCCTGATTATTCATTTTAAACATCACTTCCAGTTGAATATTTGTACTGGAAGATTCGATGCCTGTAATAGGTTGTACATAAATGTCCTTAATTTGAACATTTGATTGTGCTGCAACAATACCACCAATCAGCAGAATGATTGCACATAAAATTGTTTTTGTTCTCATAATTGCTTAAATTAAAATACAATGCTTATTTTGTGCATAAACATAATACTAAAAACAATTCAATGCAACTTAATGCAATCAGAAGTTATTAACACAGTAATCGAAATTTTAACAATAGCATTATACTAACGACAAGCTTATTTAGTTTTATAAATTTACTAATCTATTAACAATCAACTGATTATATTTTTTTGATATTTTGTTATTTAGAATACTAAGCTTAAAATAAACTTCAACTATTGTTAATAAATAAAAAAATTATTGCTTATTAATGATAACAATACTTATACATAACAACACAAATACAAGCGCAATAACAACATGTGTTTTAATAGAATTATTTTCTAAAAAGTGATATTGCTTCCCATCATCCCTAACCACCCTCTCAACAACAACTTCCTTCTCCACCACAACAGTATCAGCTGCATGATCAGCTTCTACATAAACAGTGTCCAGGACTTGATGGATTTTTACTGTGAGCTTTTCTTTGGTAAGGATAACTGTGTCTTTTAAGCGATCTTGGTTGAATGATGTATCGATCCTGGTTTCTGGAATTATGGTTGTGTCCCTGATTCTGATGGTGTCGGTAGTTGCAAGTTCAGGATGGAGAGCAACTAAGCGATTTAGTCGCTTTTGGGGTGTGCAGGAGCTTGTTAAACTTACAATTACTGCTGCTAATATCAATAGGTATAAAAACTGTTTTTTCATGACTGTTAATCTATTAGGTATCCTTTTGATGAAAAATATTCTCTTTCGTTGATGACTAGATAATCGTATAAATCAGTGGTTTGATTTATTCTTTTGATTAGTTCTTGCTCCTTTGATCCAGGATGGAGAGTTCCCTGAAGTAAATTTCTGATAACAACTATTTTATGTCCTGAGCCGGCTTTTTTAATGTGTTTTTCTAGTTCTTCAGGACTTTGAGCGTGAAGAAATATGTAGTCTTTTACATATCCTCTTTTGTCTAATAGAATAATCATGAACCCTTGTTCTTTCTGTAGTTTTATTCCAAATTTTTCTTTTGCAAATGAATATATTCTGCCTATATTGTTGCCAAAATAATTTTTGTTTTCTTTAATTAGTTTTGCTTTTCCTGATGCTTTTCCTAGTCCTTCACCTTTCGTACGTGATAATATTATAACAATAACGATAATCGTAATTATTGCTGCTAAAATGCTTATTTTTAATTTTACACTCATCTTTATAGAATTATTTATTTTCTAAAGCATGTCTTCATCTGCAAATGAATAATAAGAGTTTGGTGTAATAATTAAATGATCCATTAATCTTATGTCCATAATCAGACCTGCTTCTTGTACTTTTCTGGTTAATTCAATATCACTTTCACTTGGCTGAAGACTTCCTGATGGATGGTTATGACACATTATAATACTTGTAGCTAGTGTATTTAAAGCTACGCTAAACATCAATCTAAGGTCGGCTACTGTGCCGGTAATTCCGCCCATACTAAGCTTATCATATCCCAAAACAGTATTTGACCTATCTAATAACAATATTATCATCTCTTCCCTGGTCTCAATCTGACGACTCCATATATCCTTAAATACCCTATAAGCATCAAAGGATGATCCAATTGTTAGTTTTTCGCCGGGCTTGATATTTTTGCTGTAAACGATTCTAACTTTCGGAGGATTCTGTGGTATTTTACCTTTGCCCAGACCTTCTTCCTTATCTTTTTTTTGCTTGCGAATAATTAAACTCGCTATGGCAATTGAGATACAGACAAATATAATTACTAAATATTTTTTCATTTCTAAATGCTTCTAAATTGTTCTATCTTGAGATTTCGGCCCGGACATGCTGTCGCATTTCCCGGAATTTCTTTGTGACCGTAAACCGGTAGTTTCTTTTTAAACTTGTCATTTAAATACTTAATTAGATTCTTGAGTGATTTTTTCTGAGCTTCACTTGGTTGCTCGGTCTCAAAATTCCCGTTTAAAACAATTCCTATTCCGGTTGCATTTGCATTGATAGTGTGCCATCCTATCGAGGTGAGTTTATTTGTCTGATAGATGGTTCCATCAGGCTCTATGCAAAAGTGATAGGCAATTCGTGGTGATTTCAAATATCCCTTGGGGTCGATATGCCACCTGGCAAAATCATATACATTAAACTTGCCGGCTGGTGATGCCGAATGATGGACAATAATCCTATCAATGCTGCTTAAACTTCTTTGTTGATACTCGCCTCTGCTGGGAAGATCGTTTGTTATGTCTTTTATCATACGTATAAATTTTAACTTGCGTGAAACAATAATTATCACCAGTAATAAAGCTCCGGTGATAATCCAATTTTTATATCTTTTAACTGTATCTGGAACTTTGATTATCATACCATTGCTTGTGCAATTTTTGCCATGTCAGAAAATTTTACTTGACCCGAATATCCGTTTGCAATTAATGCAGATTCGGTGTTTGGACCAAAATATCCATCCTCCGAAAGCTTTGCATTATATGCTTTGTTAAGTGCCTTCTGAAGACTTAGTACATTATTTCCCTTACATCCTTTCTGCAATGGATAGGCTTTGCAATCTAGATATTCTAATGCTCTGCTTGCAGGCAAACTCGGGCTTGTTGTTTTTTCTTTTAGGCTGTCAGTTCCGGTGGAGCCATCGCTTGGATCAATGCCAAATCGTTTCTTAATTTCGTCTCGCTTCCAAAAAACTATTGCTCCAATAATCAACACAATTACTAATAATATTCCTTTTGCTTTCATCTCGATTGTTTTAATATGTTATTCCGTTTTGTCTTAATATGTCTCTGACTTCCTGAAGCTCTCCGCCATCAAGATCATCTGCAAGCCAACTTTTTAAATCTCCTGTTAAATCAGCAAAAAATGTCCCGCCATCTTTCTTCCTGGTACCAAAACATTGCTGTAAATGATTCCAATCGTCTTGTGTTCGCAAACGCATCATCACATCATAAATACTGTCTTCTTGTGTTCCTGTTCCATTCATGGCTGATTCTAGTGTGCTGCACATCGAGAAGTACTCGCCGCGTTCAAAACTTAAATTTGATTGATCAACATCTATCTTCTCAACATCTCTGTGCATCATCCTTCTGATTGCTGCTGCAATCTTATTCTTGAATATTATTAAAAATATTATTACAAATATTGCAGTCCATGTTTTGCGCCTGGTGTCAGGTGGTATGGACTCATACTTGTTTTTTGCCAAAAGGGCTGATGTTATCAGTTTATCGTACATTTTCTATGATTTTAATACTGCTAATACTCGACGAACATACTTTGGCAAACGCAACAACAATTGGGCTTCAGGTAATTGTTCGCCTTCTTCTATCATCTCTTTGACAACAGGAATTAGCTCAGGCTTTTCATGTATCATTTCTACCGTACTCATAAGATCTTCGTGACTTATTGCACGGTTTAATACACTTAGTGCTTTTAGCTTTTGAGATAGCTCCTTTGTGTCTTTTGCATCAAGCTTGATTTCTTTGTGCATGGTGCGACCATTGTCCTCAATTGTTATCGCTAATTTGTATGTTTTCATCGTCTTCTGCTTTTTGGGTTACTATTTCATTTGTTTGTTCACTCTGCTCTTTTTCTTCCTCAATCTCATCTTCAGGGATTAAAACATCCATCAGATACATTTTTTGCTCATCTGTCATGTTTGATATTGCTCCAATTAGCTCATCAAATGATATGTTGCTTTTTGATTTTTGTTGCTCCGGACTTTCGGCAAAGTCATCATCATCAATTATTGGTTCTGAAGCTTTTGCATCGTTTTTTGCACTTCCTAAATCGTTTTTCTTAAAGGATTTCTTTACTATTTTGTCTGCTTCATCCAGCCCAAAGGCTGATTTCCCTAACTCAAATAGTCCTCCGGCTATTGATTTTGTGTATTCCTTAACCGTTCCCAATCCTTCAGCTTTTCTTTCCTCAAACTCCTCAAGTTCCTGAAGTAACTTTCGCTCTTTTTCCTCAATTTCTTTTGCACGAAGCTCTAATTTGTATAGCTCCATTCTCATCTCTAACTCTGCTATTCGCTTGATGGAGTCAGTTTCTCTTTTGGCTGATATCTCATCGTACTCTGCTTTGATTGAGCGTGTAGCATCGGAAACATTTTTGTCAATTATTCCCTGAAGATCCTGATATGATAATCCGGCTATGCCTCCAAAATTAGAATTACCGGCTTGTGGTCTGGATGGAAAGCCAGGAAAACTTAATGGCATCATTTGTTCTTGTCCGGTTGGATAGGGTGCAGATCCTAAATATAAGGGTTGTCCTAAATCATTTCCTTTGAATTTATCAAACCTTAGTTTAAAATACTTCTTTGTTGAGTTTAGCATATTCCCGGGATTTGACTTTTCTCCATTCCCAATTACTATTATCAATTCATGTGGATAATCTTTGTTTGCATGATCAATTAGAAAATTCCTGAACTTTTCTGTTTCTTCAGATGTTCCGGAAATTATTTCTTTCATTTGGTTTTGCAAGGGACGAACACTCCACAGATCATATATTGGAATGGTATGATTGCAAAATCGTTCCGCAAAGTTTTCATCGTAATCGTGTATGTCGAAAATATGCTGCATTATTTTGTTATTTTGAGTTTTACATATTGTACTTTGTAATCAAAACTGTGTGATTGTGAAAAATTTATAGATCCTTTGTGTCGCGTGATTATCTCTTCATCTATTGTCTGGGCTGCTGAAAGCTGCTTTTGTATCAATCTGCTTTCTGTGGCCGAATGATATTCAAGCCAAAAATCAATTGATGATTCAATACTGATCTTATGAATAAAAACTGTTTCATCTCTGGCAACATCTATCCTATGTGGATTTTCTTCCTGGTGATGTGATATCACAAAAGCTCGGTTTTCGCCAAGCTCATTTTCTACCATTGTTTGCAATATGCTGTTTGTTATATTCATTTCTCAAGAATTAAATAAACTGATGTTTCTGTCCCGACTGTTCCATTAACAACTCCGCTGATTATTTCCATCTCTATTGGTTCACTTAATTTTAATAGTCTTTTGTTTGGCGGGCAATCTGTATTTTTGCCGAACTCAAAACTATGTAGCATAACTTTTTTCCCATTGTCAAAAGCCAGCGACAGATTGACTCCGCCTGAACAAAAAGCAGCACTCACTTTCTTAAAATCCTTGATAGTGAATCTAAATGAATCACTTCCTTGATTTTGAAGTTTGCCTTGATATATCTTACGCAAAGAGTACATTGATAATTTCTTCGGGATTATTGGTTAATAATAACTGTACTTGAAGATTGTAATTCGAGCTCCAGGACGGATCATAAAACTTTATTGTCATCTCGTCACCGGATACAGGAACAGGCTTAAACCATGAAAAAAATCTTTTATTTGGTGCTACTGATCCTGAACTCATTACATGTGATGCTTCAAATCTTTCGGGTAAAACATCCATTCCTTTAATTTTTACTTGCTCCAAAATGGATTTTTCACTTGCATTGGTGTTCGAAATAGCAATACCAACTAGATATTTGTAGTCTTTGTCCAACTCTTCTTTTAATTCATGGACTTTATCGTTCACTATTACTTTATCAATACATTGTATGATAAAACTTGTCTTGCTTAATTCTGTCATTTTGCTTGTCCTCCTTTTGTTCTTTCTGCTTTGATTTTTAATTCGTCTATTTCTCCGGAGTGTTTTTCAAGGATTTTTTCATGCAATTCAATTGACTTGCTCAGATACTCAATGTCCTTTTGACTGCCCTTTATGGATAATGCTAAGTCCTGAATTATCTTTTTGAGTTCTCTCACATTTGCAACAAAAAACGAGAGTGTTACTCCGTTTAATGATAATAGTACACTAATAATTATTCCAAATATTTTATCGCTGTTCATCGTCCTTGATTTTTGTGTTTTTATAAAGTATTGCTTCTGCAAATTTTTGAAGTGCTTTTGGTGCAAATCCTGCTGTAATTAAAAGTGCATCTAGCTCAAAATAGATTGTCCCTTCAATCATTTGCCAGGTGATAATAATAAATGCAAATATCAATGTCATCAACGATTGCAAACGAATCAGGGAATCTATTCCTTTGCGCTCCTCGAGATATCTTTTGATCATGCTCATATACAATTACTATTTATCAAATTCAGCACTAAAAATTGAGGTTTTACCTTTTGCAATAATTGCTTCAGATGTTTTTGTTTCACCATCAACTGTTACTGTTACTGTGTAATTCCCCTCAGCTAAATTCAATTGATAAAAACCATATTGGTTTGTAACTGCCTTAAATTCATCACCGGAACCGGCTTTTGCTTTTACCTCTATTCGATTAAGTGGCACTGTCTTTTTGGTGATATTGCCCTGAAGCAAACCATGATCTGCTCTTTCACTTAATCCTCCCATTCCATTTACAGAATGGTATAATTCAGGATCTCTGCGAATTGAAATCGCTAGTTCTCTCCTTTGCTCTGTTGACAATGCTTTTATTGAATTCTTTAAATCCATATCTTTTCGTTTTAATGATTAAAAATAAAAGAGGTCCGGTTGCCCGGATCCTCGATTATCACAAATGAATTTCTAGTAACTTTTAACCTCAGTGCCGATAAGCTTCAACTTTACTTGTCCGCTCATACTGGATGGAGCATCTTCGATGTCCACGGCAATGGTCTTTTTAGGCACAATAAGTTTTGGATTGTTTAAGACGATAATACCAAAATCTCTGTTTACATTATAGCCAAACACTGGTGCCTGAAACATGTCAACCGGATTTTTACTCATGATTTCACGAGTTCCAATCTTAAATGTAAAAACTGCATTGGCCAAAAAGTCAGGAAAAAGTTCGTCGAAGCGTCCTGATGATCCGCTGCGATATTGCAAACTTATTGCCGATAGCAAAAAGTATTGGTTCTCTGCCAACTCTGCATCATCAATATTTCGAAGACCGGCTTCACTTTTTTCGTTCTTCTTGATAATGTCGGTACTTGTGCCGGCTAGCTCACGAATCACAAAATATTCCTTGTCGGAAATTTGTGCTCGATCTTCTTTTAACATCTTTTGCATGCTAGCAGGCAGATTGGGTATTCTCTCAATCATTTGCTTCCTGAACATACTTGCACCAAGTTTCGAAAACTGGGCTGCTTTTTTTCTACTCTCTGCGCCGGCTTCGATGCTGCCGCTTAATCCGCTGAGGATAATCTCCTCGTTTGTCATTTCACTCATTTTCGTAAGTATTTAATTAAACATTAGTAAGTAACTCTACCTGTAAAGCTCGCTAGAAGCTTGTTTGATGCAATTTTTCCACTTCATTTTTGGATGTGCTTTCCTGATCTTTTTTGCCCTTTCGGTAATCATCTTAAATCGTGCTGAAGCTTCGGTGTTCTTTTTGCCTCCCGATAAAGTTTTATACCTTTTTGGCTTTGATGTACTTGTTTTTCTTTTCATTCCGCTAAATTGAAGTTCAGGTTCATTTATCTTTTTTTTTTTACAATTGCCCATGCTTCTTTCCAGGCTGTAGATCCTCCGCCTTTGGATTTTGCTATCTTGCGAACTTCACTATACATTTTATTGTAGTTTTGGGCTGCTGAAACTTGTTTAGGAGTTAGTGGTCGATTAAAGGCATCTCGAAATACTTTTTTATAGTACGACTTTCGATTCGTTGTATTATAAGGCTTTTTATCCTTCTTAATCTCTTCGCGAACAAGTGATGCATAAGCTCTACTGTTTAAGCCTTGACGCTTAATGTAGTTTTCTTGTTTTCGAGATAATCCAACTTCTCCTAATCCACGTAAGGAGTTCTGACGAACTTTCCAAATTATCAGTGCTGCAATTCCGACTGTCAAAACAATGGAAACAATAATTATCATTGTCTTATTCTTTGTCAGAAAATATTTGAATTTACTGATCTCATTGCCTTCTTTATCACGATAGATTTTGGTTTCTTTACCGTTTTCATCGGTTACAGTTTCGACACTTGCTCCTGATTTTTCGTCAATCTCGATATTTTCCGGTGTGCCGGTATTTGTAACGTCCTGATTTTCTTTTTGTGTTCCTGTTGCCATACTTCTGGTTTTTGATGTTGTTGAACTATCGGGGATATTGTTTTCTTTTGTTTCGTCAACAATACTTCCGTCTTTTCTTCTCAATTTTAGCTTTTTAAATATCTCGATGATGCCTCCAAAAACTTTGGTCACTGCTGTGATTACTGCCGGAGCAACTCCTATTTCACCTCTTAGCCCTGATTTCTTTGCACCACGACTGTTCATCACCATTTGTTTGAAATAGAGTTTGTCACCACCTAATGAGTGCCATTTTTGCTCTGCCTTATCTTTTGCAGATACAAATTGTCGCCATTCTGCTGTGCTGTATCCTAAGTTTCGGGCTTCTGATTCTGTAGCGTAACCGATTGCGAGTTTCTCGGCCATAAAAAACACATTGGCTCTAAGAAAGGTTTCCATGGTTTTGCGTAAAGTAAAGGTGGCTGGATTATACTTGTTTAAGGCATGTCCTACTTTTGCAATTTTTGGATGTTTTTCCTTGAATTTTTGTACTCCTTGCTTTACTTTTGCTCCCAACTTTTTTAGTATTCCACCTGATTTTGGTGCTGGGGATGTCTTTTTCTTGAATAGTTTGATGGCTGCAAGTCCTTCAAGATCTTCTTCACTATAATGGTCGCTGATGATTTCTTCAAGCATTCCATTATCTTCTAAAAGCTTGAGATAATACATATCATCATCGGCTTCACCTGATAGTCCATTTACAGCATCGTCTAGTCCGAATTTTACAGTTTTGTAAAAATTCTTGAACAATGTGTTTTTTTCAATGGCTTCATCCAACACTTCGATACAACTTGCTTCATCACCAAAATTGGCAATAATCTCATTTATGAGATTTAGATCTGTTTGATTATCGTTTAATTGTGATAATTCGGTAGGAAATTTTACTTCATTTTCGAGAGTATTTTTCGCATCAATCAGTTGTTTTAGAATGATGTTTCGCTGTAGTTCCGTCCCGCTTATTACGGTATCGTACTCATCGTATTGATCTACAATGGCAATATTACCAAGTAATCCCTGGATTGTTTCTAATCCATCATCCTCAACAAAAGTACGTGACAAATTATTTATGTCAAAGTCTTCTGTGAGCTCACTGACCATATCAGTGGAAACTGTGCCTAATTCTTCTAGTCGCATGTCTATTACTATTTTGTTTTTTATTGGTTGTGCTTCATAATTGAAATGTGGAATCTCAGGAACGCAATCGATTACATATCTTGAACCATCACGGCTATATGCTACAGGATATATGTGTTGCCACTGATTTAATTTCTTGTAAGCAACTACCCATAGTTCGTGCTGTAATCCTAAGTTTGTTAAAATACTTGAGATTAGTATGCTCATATCATCGCAGTCACCTGTTCTATCGTGTAATGTTCTTTGTGGACGACGAAGCTGTTCTCTTCCGGGCTCATCATTTTGATAACGGATATTCTGACGAACAAAATTCCAGATATTTTCGTAGGTTTCTTTGCAATTGTCTCCCTGAAGGCTGTATGCCAAATCCTGAACTGCCGGATAGTTCTCTCTCACTATTCTGCGAGCTGCATCAATTGTATCATGCACATCAGCATAATTCTTTAATGTTGTGGTTTGTCCTGAAACAGCATAATTTCTCATAGCAGCATGTAGTCTTCGTTAACACTAAGTGTAATTCCCTCTGCCTGGATAAAGCCAATAAGTTTTACTTTTAGCTTGCGCAGATTTATTTCGGACCAATATTTACTTGGTTCTGTAATAATTTGCCATACTGTGGCATCCGCTGGTATAAGTTCTGACTCTTTAAATAATGATAGTGAGTTGATTAAATCAACATTGTATTCTAATGGAATATTTGTTGTTTCACGGCTTTTTAGGATCAAGCTTCCGGGAAGGATGTTTGTTTGTTCTGCAATTAGTTTTTGTGTTTTGGGAGAATAGCAGTCCAGGCTTAATTGATTGATTGTATAGTCTTTATCGGAAAAATTGCGGATCTCGATAAATCCTTTCATTGCAAAACCACTGATGAAGATATCTTTTAAATCGCTGAAGCTAGTAAGCTTTTTTGCAGCTTTAAGTGATGTGTTCCCAAGCTTTAGCTTTTCGGTGTCCTTTAACCTTCTAAATAGCTTATAGGCTATCCCAAATGTCAGAATCACTGCCACAATAATTAAAATATTCTTCAGCTTTGGCATATTTGCAGTTTGTTTTTACTGCAATAATATGGTGAGGAAAATTAGTGCTTTCCGCTAATTGGAGTTATTGGGGAGTAATGGGGAGTGATTTCTGGTAAGGGGGTGGGGTTAGGGCTCAGTGTAGTGCAAAAAACAATAATAATATCCTTATAGAAGTTCACACGTAGCCGAAGCTTTTGATTTTATATCTTTTAGGTAATAGCCAAATTAAAAACTTTGGCTATAATGCGTTCTCATCTAACATCTACAGGGAAGTTTGCATATTTAGGATAGGCGTTGTTACAGGTTTACAATATTAATAATATGTAATCTCTCTGGTTTTTATCCTAGGATCATACCCATGTGGTTTTATTATGCAACTTATCCAATTACCAAATTGGTCGTATTCATACGAATATTCAGTATAAAAATTAGATTCTGTATCTGCTTTACCTTTATAATGATTTTTATAGTGAGTTATTAAATACGATATATCACCAAAACTATTATAACTAATAGTTTGCTTTGCTATTTCATAGTCGTTACCAATTTCAAAACCAAAAAGATTACCGCTATTTTTAACTTTTATTTTTTCTTGCATAATTAATTGCCCCAAATTGTTATAGTCTTTAGTAATTTGTGTTGCTGATTTTACATCTAGCTCTGTTTCCAAAATCAATTGATTTTTATCATTATAAAGATATTTGTAAAATACAGTATCAGTAGTGTTTAATATTACATCCTTTTGTTCAAGTAGGTTGTTTCGATTATATGAATATGTTGTTATTGTTGGTTCATCATTAAAAGAAAAAAAATGAGTTGTTTTAATTACCATATTAAGTGAATTGTACTCAAATATAGTGTACTCAAGTGTTTCTCCATTTTCATTGAAAGTTATGCTTTTTTCCATATTATTGTCAATATTGTAGCTGTTTTTTATAACGTTCGATATTACATAAAGCTTCTCAATATCATTTAATTCTTTTGCTAACTCTTTTGCTAACTCTAGATATTTAATTTTTTGCAAACCCCAGTTTAAAAAATTGTTATTTGATTTTATATAACTATTTTCTTCCAGAACTTGATTATATTCGTTATATAAATATTTAGTTTTTCTTTCACATATTCCATTAGAGTTAAAGGATTGCTCAGAAATTAGATTATTATTATCGTCATATTCAAACAAATTATTTGAATATGAAGTAATGTCTGTACAACTATCTTCTTTTCTTATCATCATGCCTGAAGAATTATATTCAATTCTTTGATTACTAATAAAATTTGTTTTTTCGAAAGAACCAAAGCTCTCTTTCGCCCCAAAATTTGAAATAATAAGGCTTGCTATTTTTGTTCCATTTATTATTAATGTATCATTTAATCCGACAGTTTGAAAATCTGCATTTGCAGAATTTGTTATTACAAATAGAAAAAATAATGTAAGTTTAAAAAGCTTAAATTTTTTATTTTTCATAGTTATCAATTTTATTTGCAATAATTATTATGTTTGAGTAGCCGTGTTCTAGTTTGCCTGCAACTAGTTTTCACCTCCCCAAATTTACAAACTTATCGCCGATACACAAAACAAAATCAGTAAATTTTTCAACAAAGTATAAAAATACTTCTACAAAGTCATTCTATCCAAAAACTCTTAAATAAGTTTAACACCGACTCTTAAACAAATTATTGTTTCATTAAAAAAAATGACACAATGTTGCTTACAGGTCGGCATAAACCGTTTATAATTCTATCCCAAAAATTCCTTTATAAGTTTCATACCGACTCTTAAGCAAATTATTGTTTCATTAAAAAAATGAAACAATGTTGCTTATAGGTCGGCATTAAATACTTAGGTGTTTATCCTAAAAATTCTTTGATCAATTTAACCTGCTTCGGTAACAAAATCCTCAATCTTTGTTTTCCAGGGCTCATTTCGAGGAGTTGTTTGCGGATTGGAGTAAGCCAATTGTAGATAGTGCGGGGTGTGGTTTCGTAATAATCCGCGAGTTCCTGGATGGTATATGTTGGCTTATTTTCCATATCTACAAATATATGGAGCTTCTGCAAAAAAGCCAAATGCAAAGTAATTGCAATAGATGAAATCGAACTAACTCATTGTAATTTTACTGTTTTCGTAGCTACCTTTACAAAAAACAAAAAACATTATGACTGATTTATATATCGATCTTGAATGGTTTTTTAACCAGGAACTTTTTTTAGTTGGTTACGCTTACTCTGTAACTACTTTCGGACAGCTATATGATGAAAGCTTAAATACTGAAAATATTATTCGTATGTTACAGCCGGTTGATGGTTATATTTACTTTTATGGACCGGATATCGGCATGCTTGAGAAATCAACCGGACTCGATATTCGAAATAATTTTCGTTGTGTAAACCTCCTAAAAGTATTTCGCGACATCATGCCTGGAATGGACTCCTACAAACTCGCATACTTTGAAGAATTATTCGAGATAAAACGCTCACAACGCCAATACAAATCCAATATCTTCAAACTCTCCGAAGACTGGAATAATCCCTACAAAAAACAACATGTCCTCAAATACAACATGGAGGATGTTGTAAATTTAGTTAGGTTGAAACGTGAAATATTTGGGTTGTATGGAATAAAAGAGGATTATTTGGAGGGGGTTAGGTGGTGATGGGGAGACTTTACTCAAAAACACCCCAATTGTCTTCAAATCCTTTCAAAGAGCCATAATTTATTGCCGGCATTTTACTTGGTTTTTCTGGATTCCTATATGAGGACCCATAGAATTTTTCTATATTTTGCAGTATCACTTTTCCTTCAATAATATAGAATGTTTCATCTTGTTCAAAATCGTTAAGGAAAATAAAAACAAAGATATGATCAGGATTTATATTTTCCTTTTTCAAAAGAAAACAGTTCTTTTTTCGTAATGTCTTAACTTGTACTGCATACGACTTGTTATTTTCAGGATTGTATGCTAAAACATCTATTGCTTTTGCATTCCCAAATGTTACTGAAGCTTGCAAACCAAGCTTAAATAATTTGCCAACTGTGAGGAATTCTCCAGCCATGCCAGTGAGTTGTTGGTCTATGTATTTTTTTGCCATATTCTTAATCTACCAATTCATCCGCCAACAACTTCGCCTGTTCTAAAACCGTTTGAACAGCTTTTGCTTGTTTGTCTGGTGGATATCCATGTTTTTTCAGGAGTTTTTTAACTGTTATGCGGAGTTTTGCCTGAACGCTTTCCCGGATGGTCCAGTCAATGCTTGTGTTTTTACGAATTACATCAACCAGTTCCTGGGCAATATGCCTTAATATTTCGTCGCCAAGGACTTTTACTGCACTATCATTTACTTCAAGAGCATCATAAAAGGCAAGTTCTCTATAGTCTAATCCTAAGTCAATGCCTCGTTTGTCAGCCTCTTTAACTTTTTTTGACAGATCAATAAGCTCTTCAATAATCTGAGCTGCAGTAATAACATTGTTTTGATACCTTTTTACTGATGAATCCAACATTTCAGAGAATTTTCTTGCCTGTATAAGATTGGTTTTTCGTCTGCCTATTATCTCATCGTTTAAAAGTTTTTTCAATAATTCCAATGCAAGATTCTTATGTTTCATGCCTTTTATTTCGGCAAGGAATTCGTCCGACAAAATTGAAATATCCGGTTTGCTAATACCTGCTTCCTTGAAAATATCAACAACACCATCTGATACAACTGCTTCGGAAATTATTTGCTTTATTGCTGTTTCTATTTCTTCGTCACTTCTTGTTTTCTCACTTTGTGTAACTTTTACTATTCTGGCTTTTATTGCTTGAAATAATGCAAAGTCGTCTCTAATTTCCAATGCTTTAGGGTGAGGAACTGAAATTGAAAAGGATTTAGCTAGTGCTGTAATATTGTTTATAAATCTATCTTTCCCATTCTCTAATCCAAGAATATAATCAGCAGCCTGGATAGGAAATTGTAATTTTTCTTTGTTCCCTAATGAGAAAAATGCCTTATAATCAAAGTTTTCAAACATTTGAGAAACAATTTCATATTTTTCCAACATTACCATTACAGCTTCTTCCTGATCGAAAGTTGGTTTCCCTTTACCTCCCGATTCTGTATAAACTGAAAGTGCTTTCTTTAAGTCGTTGGCAATACCTAAATAATCAACAACCAATCCGCCTTCTTTGTCTTTATAAACCCGATTAACTCTCGCAATGGCTTGCATCAGATTATGTCCACGCATTGGCTTATCTATGTACAGGGTATTCATACATGGAGCATCAAAGCCGGTTAGCCACATATCACGCACAATAACCAGTTTCAGATTGTCTTTATCATCTTTAAGCCGTTCACCAATTGCTTTTCTTCTTGGTTTATTGCGAATATGTTTTTGCCAATCCAAAGGATCGGATGATGAACCTGTCATTATCACTTTTATCATTCCTTTTTCATCATCCTCGTTATGCCAATGCGGACGGATTGCAACTATTTCATTGTACAAGTCAATGGCTATTCTTCGACTCATACATACAATCATTCCTTTGCTAAACGATGCGGCATCTCTTTGTTCAAAATGATCGACCACATCCTGAGCAACCAGTTTTATTCGTTGCTCATTTCCGACAATGGCTTCCAAGCGAGCCCATTTTGCTTTTAATAATTGTTGCTTGTCACCATATATTTCAGCTTCTTCGGCTACCATATCGAATTCGGCATCTACCTGTTCTTTTTTATCTTCTTCGAGATGAATCTTTGCCAGACGGCTTTCATAATATATACGAACGGTTGCACCATCATCAACGGCTTGCTGAATATCATAAACGTCAATATAATCGCCAAAAACAGCCTGAGTATTTTTATCGGTTGATTCTACCGGAGTTCCTGTAAAGCCAATAAAAGATGCATTTGGTAAGGCATCGCGCATGTGTCGTGCAAAACCATCAATAAAATCATATTGACTGCGGTGAGCTTCATCAGCAATTACAACAATATTCCTTCTGTCAGATAACATTGGATAGCTGTCTCCCTGTTCTAATGGAAGAAATTTCTGAATAGTTGTAAATACAATTCCGCCTGAAGAAACTGACAACAAATCTTTCAATTGATCTCTGTTCTCGGCCTGAACAGGAGTTTGTCTTAACAAATCGCTGCAATATGAAAATGTTTCAAACAATTGGTCATCTAAATCATTTCTGTCTGTTAAAACTACTATGGTTGGATTATTTAATTCTAACACTATTTTTCCTGCATAAAATACCATACTTAGGCTTTTGCCAGAACCCTGAGTATGCCAAACTACTCCGGCTCGTTTGTCGCCGTCTTCGCTTGTAGCTTTTATTGTAGTTGTGATAGCTTTTTTTACAGCATAGAACTGGTGATATGCTGCAATCTTTTTTATTACGCTGTCTTTGGCAGTTTCAAATACTGTGAAATGGCGAATTAGTTCAAGCAGAGCTGATGTATTTAGCATGCCTTTTATCATCACTTCCATCTGTGGAATAGATTCTTCTGCCATTACTTTTCCATCAATAGACTTCCATTGCATAAATCTTGAAAAAGGTGCTGTAAGAGAACCTGCTCTAGCTTCCCATCCATCAGAAATGAGCAAAATTGCATTGTAAGTGAATAATGAAGGAATTGCTTGCTTATATGTTTGTAATTGGTTAAATGCTGATTTGATCGTTGCTTTTTCGTCGCTTGCGTTTTTTATTTCGATAACAACCAATGGTAAACCGTTTACGAATAATATCAAGTCGGGTCTCTTATTGTTATTGTTCTCAATTACAGTAAACTGATTAACAACTAAAAAATCATTTTTTTCAGGATTTACAAAGTCTATTAACCAAACTTTATCTCCAACAATTCGGTTATTACTTCTATACTCCACATCCACACCTTCGGTTAGCATTTTATGAAAAGTATGGTTGTTCTGGTTTAAATCAGGGCTGTTTGTTCTCAATACTTTTTTTAAAGCATCTTCTTTAGCATCAGATGGAATATTTTTATTTAATCTGTGAATGGCATTTTTTAGTTTTTCTTTTAATACTACTTCATTGTAATCTCTTTCCGGATTTTCTCCATCTGGTGATATTACAGAGCCATGTATATAAGAATAACCAAGCTCTTGAAGTTCTTCAATAAAAAGCTGTTCTATATGATCTTCTGTGATAAGTGCCATAATTTACTTTGATTTATTATAAGCTATTTTTGGTTCTGCTGCCATTGCCAAAACCTCAGTTTCTTCAATTATATTTTCTGCTGATGATACATCAATTTCTCCTGATAGAAGTTTTGGGAGGAGGAAGTCTCTGGTTTGCTTTAAAGATTCAGATTGCACAAAATTTAATTCCTTTGCCTTCCATATTTCAATGATAACTTTTGAAAAATTTTCAATAATTTCTTTTTTGGGGATAACAAACTTAGGAACTTGAAGTCCGTCAATTTTTAGCATATTCACAGTAGTACCATTTGAGCATCCGACAATTTGCTCTCTGATAGAAGGTTGCATAATTGTATAATACAAAAACTGATTTGTAATATTCGATCTCTCCAAAGGCGTTACTTTGTAAATATGGTGAGAAAATATTCCAATATCACCAAAATACGTCGGAGTTATAGCAGGAAAACCTATAAGTAAATATTTGTGTCCTTGCTCGGTATTAGTAACGATGATATCTCCGGGTTTGATTAAATGTCTTTCTTTATAATCTCCAGAATAAAATTTTATCCCTTTATATTTGTATCCTCCTCCTTCATAAACGGAATTAAGATTATGCATTGGAATTCCATTTTCAAAATCAGTCAATCCACTACCTTTATAACTTAACCCTCTAAGAGCTTCTATATGGTTTTTAAATATATCAACTTTCCACCCTTTCGGAATCATTCCCAATTCACTTTCCACCATTTCGCCCCCTGAAGATTTGTATGGGTTGCCATTTTTATTCGGTTTACCCTGAGCAAAGTCGAAGGGAAAGTCAAAATCAACAAACCATTGCTTAAAAACAGCCTGAGCTATTTCTTCCAGTGTTTTGTTCATTTGGTTGTTTAATTCTATTTTGTCGTCAAGAGAGGAGAGAATTTCGGCTATGGCGCGTTGGGTGGGGAGGTCGGGGAAACTAAATTCTAAAGATTTTAAAGTACTTCCAGAAATCTCTCCAAAAGTAGAACCTGATGATTGAGATTTCAAATACTCAACATTATCTTTTAATAAATAATACACAAATTCATTATGTGCTATCTTTTCATCAGTAATCAAACTTTTAAATCCTTGATTTGTGGCTAATTCATTGCTTGCTATTGCTAAATATCCGACAGGAGCTCTTGAGGTTAGTAAAACAGTATTTTTAGGAAGAATTTTTGCACTCGACTTTTCCAAACCTAAATCTGTAATGTTTCTCTCACCATAACCGATATATTTGGAATTGTAATTAGATAAATCTTTAGGAGTTATCCATGATATTGCACCATTCCAATAGCTAGATTCTTTTGTTGATGGAGTTCCACCGCCAACAATTTCAGCAATTTCTCCTAATTTATATGTTTTCCAGATGGTCATTTATGCTGTTTCAATAATTAGTTTTAATTCGTTGCAATAATTATTGTATTGAGGTTGAATATTTTTACATTTTGCCAAGATTAGTGCTTTGTAAAATAATTCTATCGTTTTATTCCAGTGTCTTATACTATTTCCTTTAAAATTAGCTTTAAAACTTTTTAATTGCTCTATTTCTGAAAAGGTACAGCTTTGAAAATCAACCCAAGACAATTCATATAAGTTAATGGTTTCTCCCTTCTCATTAATTGAAATAGGGAAGAATATTATTTCTTGATTCAATTCTTTATTGAGCTGTATATCATATAAATAATCAAAACCTGCATTTTCTTTTATTATTTTCAGATCACTTATTACTTCATCAGAAATTATAATTCTCATACCTGATATATTAGTTGTTTCAGAGGTTAAGTATGCTCTTGAAATTCCAGCTCCAATTGGATTAAGATTGTTATTTTTATCTCCATTTATCATGGATGATATATCATTAAATCTAATAGACCAATCTTTCACAATTCCACAGCGAATAAAAGGAGTATATTCTTCTTTTTCACTAAATCCAGAATAAAAAGTAAACGTATTACTGAATATTTGCTTAATTACTTTTAAAAGATTCCCAATTGAATAAGATTCCAAATAAAAGCAATCACTGAATGATTTCATAAAAACTTCCTCGTTAGAATGTTTTTTACCTTGATTATTTTCAGTAACATAAGTTAGAAATTGAGTTGCTAAGCTTGAATAAATGCTGTTCAATATATTTGCTTTCTGGGCAAAGCTTCTATTTGAATCCAGAACAATACTTTTATATCCAAGTACGTCGATAAATGCACAGTATTTAATATCCATATTTTCTTATTTAAGTTTTTGTTCTTTTGTTTCTCTTTTAATATAACTTTCCATATATCCAGGAGGCTGAGCTTTAAACTTTGCTTTAGGAGTAGTGTCCTTTGTCCTTGGCTCTTTTTGTTCTTCATCAATGGCTTTTACAGGTACTTTTAATATTTGAGTTGTAAAAAGTTTGCTTCCTTCGTGCTTATAGATATACCGTTTAGGTTCATCTTCATAAGGTGAAAATACTAGGCTTCCCCCGTAGTAACCTGTATTGCATATTATTACATTACAAAAAACTAATCTTGAAATGGCTTCAGCTAAAAAATAATATGATTTTGTATCCATATTATATGATATCACTATCATATGATGAATTTTCCCCTTATAAATCAGAAATCGCTCAATATCAAAAAAGTCTGAGCAAATTGCGACACCAATTCTTCCGTATATGCCCGCATCAAGAATATACATTTTAGTGCTTTGGTATTCTTTTTTTTCTTTTTTTTCAAAGAAATCTTTTTCCATATAAGAGAAAAATGTTTTACCAAAATATGTTGAAGAAACACTGCCAGATCTTCCTAATAAAGGCCAGTTTCTTGGAACATGAATTACTGCATTATTTGCTACCTGATTAGGAATAGGTTCAGAAAAATCTAACCCTGCAATTACAACAGCTCCACATTTTTTAGAAAGATTTGCTAAATCTTTTTCTCTATTCAGAGCAACTGATAATTCAGGAATAATAATAATGTTAGGTTGTTTCTCGATTGGAGCAGAATTAAAACTAATAAATCCATCTTTTATTTCCTGCCAAACTCGATTTGCTTCAAGAGAACTCATCTGTACACCAGCATACTTATTTTCATTCCACGCAATTGAATTATCAAGTGTAGTTTGAATTAATCCTATATTTAAAAAATCATTCATGATAAGTTTTCTTTGTTTTCAATAAATGGATTATTTGAATTTGAAAGTTGCTCGAAACTTATTGGTATTAGCTGTCTTGGCAAATTATCTTGAACAGAAATCTGATATTTCTCCAATATTTCACAGGCTTTAGAACAATAAATTTTCAAGTCCTCCAGACTTCTAATATGCGGTGATTCTTTTAGCGTATCATCGGATGGTATAAATCCTTTGACTTGATTATCCCCTGATTTTATCCAAAGAAATGTTTCCTTATCCTTATTGCTTAGACAAGCATCAATAATAGCATAGGTATAGGATGAAACACTAATATCTTTCAATTTACTTTTAATTAAGTTAGGTAATGCAAAATTTTGTTCTTCACTATTCCACATCCATGGCAACCTTGTATTCCTTATGAGCAATGAAAATAACATAATACCAAGACCAAAAACTACTGAAAGGGTGTTGTCCAAGAACTGCGTCAAAGATTCAGGTGTATATCTTTCATCTGTGATCATTACTTCACGATCTCTCATTTTTATAGGATTATCTCTGACAGTACTTTTCCATGTTTCCCAGCTTCTTTTATTTTCAGAATTAAGCCAGACTATTGGCATTAAATAATTTGAAGGATGAATAGGGTCTTTTAAATCCAAATTGAAAAGATTGAGAAAATCCTTTTTACGTGATGCATCTATTCCTTCAGTTATTTGAATAATAATCTGCAAGCAGGTCCATTCTGAAATACTTGGATCAAATAAAGAATGGTTATTCTTCTCAATATTGTCATTCAAATTAGAAACCCAATCGTAAATTGACAAGAAATTTTTATCCTCAAACTCAATATGGTGTTTGATGTTTTTATGCTTATCTAATATTAAGTTCAAAAGGTCCTTTTTATCATCTTTAGCTAGTATGGATTTTGCCAAATCAAAAAACCAGCCCTCATTGGAGATATTTGTCAATGCTTTGTTTAAAAGTTCAACATCAATAATACCTTCAAGAAAACTGTAATCGGGAGTAAGTTTAATAAGGCTAATAGCTGATTCTTGGTTTTTATTGAGTAAACTAATGACAGGCAATAATTTTGTGTTAATATCTACTCTATTGTGCCCTTGAAGCTTGTTTACAAACCATATAATAAAACTGTTTATATTCTTAATATCTGTTTTTTGAAATAAGCAATATTTTTCAAGTTTTAACTTTGTTAATGACTTATTAATTCTTTTAACATCTATCTTAATTTCATTATCATTTGCAATCTGGGGAAGAGTAGAAATAACTAACATGAAAATTTGAAACGATATTTGAAAATATTCTTTTGGCTCTTGACTTTGTTTTTTTAATACCTTTTTAAGAAAGTTCTCTTGATAAACCTCTTCAATGAACTTATAATAACTTGACTTTTCTTCTTCCGAATTAAATTTTGAATTCAACAAATAGCTTGTTCTATTCAAGATTCGGTCTGCGATTACAGACATTACTAAAGAATACAAGAATGAATTAGATAAACAAGATGAAATACCATTTCCTTTTAATTCATCAATTTCATCAATAATTCTTCCAAAAGGAGCATAGCCAGTTTGAGAACAATACTCAATTAATCTCACCCAAAGTCTAACTTTTTGATGGTTTTCTTTTGCTGCTTTTAAGATTAATTCAAATATATATTTTTTGAGTCTTACACTATCGTCTTCTATTGATTTGAAGATTTTTTTTTCTTCTTCTTTTATGCCAATAATAAAAGTACAAGCCTCTTTAGCAAATTTAGTTTTGCTTCTAAGCAACTTATTGTCTACTTGATATTTATCTAAATGGATTGCATTATTAAATTCAGAGAACAATAGTTCGGAAGTATTTTTTCTTAATTTTTCAATCTCTTTTTTATGCTTATTGGAATAAATACTTAAATCCTTCCTTAATTCATAAATTCCTGAATAGTCCTTTCTTTTTCTAGGGATCAAACGAGAAAGCATTGTCGCAGCAAATGAAATTCTTGTATCTTTTCTTAGTTCATGGTCAGGAAAATCTGTAATTAACAGATGTTCTAAATCAGCTATTAATTGTTTTTCCTCATTTTCAGTTAGTAAATCAAATTCTGTATTGTTAATTGCTGATACTTTTGCTAATGTTTGAGTCATCAGCGGTGATGGAAATTTTGGATTTAATACTGTCGATTTTTTTGCGGCATTTTTAATTTCTGGGGTATCTTCTCCTATTTTTAATTTATTCAAATAGTTTGCAAATTCTGTTGGTTCTGTTTTAGTAATATTAATTACGGCTCCTGTATTAAATTTTTCTAATAATTTTTCATATTCTAAAACCCATTCAGAAAGTTGCTCAAAATCGTAGGATAAAAAAACATGATCATCAACAAATCTAAAATGAGCTATATTCTTATCTTTTTGAAGTATTTCATTTACTTTGCAATCTACCTCTAACAATGCGACATTTGCTAAAAATCCTGCAACAAATAATCCTGTTGGAATACCATCAAAATCATTACTAAAAATTTGAATATCTTTAAGTTCTTCTGGCTCTTTCCAACCCCTAATGTCCAACCGGAAGTTGAGTAATTCTGAAAGTAATTTTTCAAATTTTACATCAGGTACGTTTCCTAAATAGTAAGTCTTAATATTTTTAAGAATGACACCGACCTTAGTTTTTGGATAAAATTTCTCTAAATCAATACTTGCCCAATAAAGTTTTTTAAAATTAGCATCCTTTTCCCAATAATCCTTGGTTAGATATTCTACTTTAAGATGATTATTAGTAAGTTCATTATTCTCAAATGCTATTTTTTCAGCAACTTCTTCAATATTTTCATCAATTGCTTTTATAGGATCTTCATTAAACGATTTTGCATTTGCCATAATCCTAGTGGTAAGAGAGATATGTCTTCTGTACAAAGGCCAACTTTGATTCCACTTTCTATAAATATTCCCATGGGAATTTCTGTACCAACCGAATTTAATTACATCTTTATTATTTTCATTTTCATACCAAACACTTATAAATAATCTATTCCCATAACTCCATGAAGGCATTTGATAATCTAGTTCGGGTCCAATAATATTTACAACAGCCAACCATACAACTTGGTCTCTTACTGCAAATAAGAACGTTTGCCTTGTCCTTGCTTCTTCTTTTTCTGTATCATACCCCTTTGGAAAAGGTATTGGTTTGATTTTATTTAACTGAAAAGTTCCTTCAAGTATTTCTTCTTTAATTTTAGATAATTCAGCATTTAGATTAATCTCAAACTCTGCAAGTTCAATCTCATTAAACCAAATATCTCCAATCTGATATGCTCTTTTTGCTTTTTTCCAAGCCCATAACAAATTTTCCTTTTTTACTATTTTTTCTATTATCTTACTCATTCATATCAGATTGATTAATATAACACTCTGAAATATCCTTATATTTCTTATCAATTTCTATTTTTATTACTTCTTTACCCACATCAGCCAAATTTTCTTTAACCTTCTTGTAAAACAACAATCCGGCACTATCATTATCAGGCATAATAATGGGGACATATTCTTTAAAAAGGAATGAATACTCTTTTTTAAACCCTGAAGCTCCAATTATTCCTACGGCATTATATCCCATAGCAAGTGAAGATAAGCAATCAGTAACTCCCTCTGTAATTATAACTTTATCGCCAAATTGAAGTTGATTAAAAATCGAAGTATTGTAAATTTCAGTATTTACATCATATAAGTTTATATATCTAATTTTTGAAGTAGGTGATAAACTACGACCTTGTATATAGTCGATTTGATTCTCAAAGTTAAAAAAAGGGAAAAGAATTGTTTTATCCCACCATATTAAACCGTAAAAAAATTCTCCATTTCTATTAATATATTCTCTTGCCACTCCTGACTTTAATAACCTTTCTACACCCCAACTATCAACAAGTTTCCTGAATAATTCTTTGGCATTAAGTATATACCTAATTTTCTTTTCTTCAACTAGCTTTTCAGGAAGTTTTCTTTGAGTACATAGAAATTCTTTGCCTTCACCTGTAAGTTTTAAATTATTAATAATCCAACTATATAACTCTGGATCTTTATTATTGATATTTTTTCCTTTCTTGCTACTATTCCTAATTATTGGTGCTTTTTTAAGCGGTTTAAACGAGCTTCTTGGTATTATCCCAAATTCATTTGCTAACCAAAGACAAGCCTCTGAGAATGACCAGTTATAGTAATTAGATACTAAATCAATAACACTACCACCAGCATTACAACCAAAACACTTCCAATAATTCTTTGATGTATTAAATTTGAGACTTGGAGATTTTTCTTCATGGATAAAGCATTTAGTTGTTTTTTTATTAACGACAATACCTAACCTTGAAGCAACTTCTAGTATGGGCAGTTTGTTTAATATTTCAGGTTCGAAGTTTATCACTTTTTTATTTTTTTTAGTGTATTTCCTTCTTTATATACTCCTCCAATTCTTCTTTACTTGGCAATGCCACCATATATTTTTGCACAAATATATTTTGATCTAAACCTGCTGTTGCATATTGTACCATTGTATTGCCTTTTTCGGTACAAAGCAGAATTCCAATAGGAGGGTTGTCGTCTGGCTGCATTACCTCGTTTTTATAATAATTGAGATATGCATTTATTTGTCCGGCATGGCTATGCTTAAATTTTTCTGTTTTTAAGTCAATCAACACATGGCATTTCAATATTCGGTGATAGAAAACCAAATCAATAAAATAGTATTCATCGTCAATCAAAATGCGTTTCTGGCGATCCTCAAAACAAAATCCTTGTCCAAGCTCACGGAGAAAAAGTATTAAATGGTCTATGATGGCTTGTTCCAGATTGCTTTCTGTTACCATTGCATGAGAGTTTAATCCAAGAAATTCAATTGCAAATGGCGTGTTAACTATATCTTTGGCTTGCAGCTTTACGGCTTGATGCTGAACCATTGCCGACAGCTTTTCTTTATCCTTTGATAATCCTATTCTTTCAAAATATAGGCTTTCAATCTGCCTTTTCAGTTCCCTTATCGACCATACACCTTTGGCACATTCTATTTCATAAAAAGCACGCTTTAATTCATCATCAATTTTAATCAATTCTACAAAATGAGAAAAAGAAAGATGTTTTAATATTTTATCCGGAGACAGACCGTACTTCTTAACAGGAGTACTAACTTCTTTAATAGTAGCAACAATATCCGATATATGGGGAACTAAATCGTCAGACGGTGTCTGACTAATTTGTAATTGTTCAGACGCCGTCTGAACAATTCGTGATTTTTCTAAATATTCAGACACTGTCTGAACAATTTCAGGATAGCATAAATAAAACTGTCTATAAATATTCAGATTTGTGAATGAAAAACCTTTTAGCCCATTATCAATTAATTGTTTTTCAAGAGTTCGAATTAATTTGTCACCATATTTGGCTTTGTCCTCTCCATGTTGCTCAAATTCAACAATGTAATAACCAAAAAGCCAATTGCGAACTGTCAATGGTGTATTCACTGCTTTTGCCGCTATCGCCTGCAAATAATTTTGAGTTTCCTGTATTTTACTAACTAAATTATTAAAATCCATTGTTTAAATTTTATATCCAATGCTTTCAAGGTTTTTTCTAATTCTGTTTTCTAATTCCGAGCTTTGTTGAAATTGTTCAGCCAGTTTTTCGGTTAATTCAGTCATTTTTTCATCAAATGGAATTCCGTCGTCTTCGATTTCTTCGTTACCAACATACCTTCCGGGAGTTAATACAAAATTATTTGCTTCGACTTCAGTAATTGAAGCAGATTTACAAAATCCAGCAATATCTTCATATTTGTTTTTGTCGGTTCTCCAAAGATGATAGGTTTCGGAAATTGAATTAATGTCATTATCGGTTAAGACACGATGCTTGCGATCAACCATTTCGCCCATTTTACGGGCATCAATAAACAATATCTCGTTGCTACGGTCTCGATACTTTCCGTTTGTTTTATTCCTTGCCAAAAACCACAAACAAGCAGGTATCTGAGTATTAAAAAACAGTTGAGAGGGCAGAGCAACCATGCAATCAATCAATCCAGCCTGAATCATATTCTTACGAATTTCTCCTTCGTTTCCTGAATTGGTGGTCATACTTCCATTTGCCAAAACAATTCCTGCAGTTCCGTTAGGGCTGAGTTTATTAATAAACAACTGCAACCAGGCATAGTTAGCATTTCCGGTTGGGGGAATTCCGTATCGCCATAAAGGACTATCCTGTAGTTGTTCGCCACCCCAATCGCTTATGTTAAAAGGTGGATTTACTAAAATATAATCAGCTTTAAGGTCTTTGTGTTTATCGTTTTGAAATGTATCACCCAACTCGATTTTAGCATCTATGCCACGTATAGCAAGATTCATTTTGCACAAGCGGTGTGTTGTTGGATTACTTTCTTGTCCGTAAACAGCGATATCTCCAATTTTTCCACCATGGGCATCAATAAATTTTTCACTTTGAACAAACATTCCACCACTACCACAGCAACCGTCATAAATTCGTCCGCTGTATGGTTCAAGCATCTCAACTAAAAGTTTCACAATGCTTTCCGGAGTATAAAACTGACCTCCTTTTTTACCTTCGGCATCGGCAAATTGGCCTAAAAAATATTCATAAACTCTTCCTAATAAATCTTTGCTTTTATGTCCTTCTTCACGGAATCCAATATTTCCGATTAAATCGACTAATTCACCAAGACGCTTTTTATCTAGTGAAGGACGTGCATAATCTTTAGGAAGTACTCCTTTTAAAGATGCATTTTCTTTTTCGATGGCATCCATTGCATCGTCAATGTCTTTTCCTATTGTTGGTTGCTTTGCTCTTTCATGCTGCAAATAATCCCATCTGGCTTTAACCGGAACATAGAAAATGTTTTCTGCCAAATATTCATCTTTATCTTCAGCATCAGAAAACTCATCAGCAGAAAGCTTCTCAAATAAATCTTTGAAAGAATCTGAAATGTATTTCAAGAAAATGAGTCCCAGAACAACATGCTTATATTCAGCAGCATCCATATTGCTACGGAGTTTATCGGCTGCAAGCCAAAGAGTTTTTTCAAGTGTTTGTTCAGTATCTTTTGCCATTTTTATATTTCAGATAAGGAATTTCAATAATTTAATTTGATTTCCAAAATTACTAATTATCCCAATAAAGCCAAATTTATTATTATCAATTAATTTAAATTCAATACATTTCTTTGGATAAATTAGAACTTCATGAAATAATTAGAGTTTTATAATTTCATAAACTTTTTTTAATAAAAACTTTTTTTTTGATTTTCCACCTACTACTTACTATTTAATAGCTAACACATTGATTATCTATGTATTAACTTTTGTTGTAGGTAAAAAAAGACCTTACTCATTTTACTACTTTGGTATCTTTTTAAACTTTGTTGTAATTTGTAGTACAATAAAAAATTATATTTACTACACTATCTCCCTTTAATTGCATAAGATACAGAGGTCTGTAGTGATGTAGTAAGTGGTTTTTGCATTTTTTGGTATTTTTTTACATTTTCGTTTTTTTGATGAAAATTATTGTATAGCTTTACGAATTAAAATAATTGTAACAGGACAAATTATCAATATTTTGTTAAAATAGTGAACTAGGTAAATATATAAACGAGTTGTGCTTATTGTAAAGAAAGAGCCTGCATGATTTTTAAGTATGAAGCATATAATTATTTATTAGCAGAATTAGGGCGACTAGATTATGTCGTTGAAATTTCTGAAATATCGGTTAAAGATTTCTTAAAGAAAATGGACCAATCCAATGACCCTGGGTCATATTTGAAGGAGAAATCTAATGAATTTGGAATTATGGTTTCTTTTGACCCATCAAATAATTATTATAATCAAATTGCTCTTGGAAATATTTCAAATGTCTACCATTTAGGTGAAACTTTCTTTTATGAGCTACAAGCTGAATTTAATAGCATATCTAATGAAGACTGGAAATTTGAACAAGGAAAAACAAAATTAGACCAAGTTATTTCTTTCTTGAAGGGGTTAAACAGAATTAATAATACTGATCAAATAGATGATTATTTAATCAATATTTTTGCTTATTATCATCAATTAAGAGTATATTTTTCACACAAGAAGACCACTTCAAAAGGTGAAATACATAGCAAATACGAAAATGCTATAAAGCACTTTGACATAGAATTAATGAAACGATATAAAGTTAAAAACTCACCCAAAAAGCTACAAGAAATTGATTTTGAAGATTATTTCTTATTTACTCAAATAACAAAAGATTTAGCTTTAAAAATTAGTTCTATTGGATATCCTAAACCAAAAGGATTAGCAGATTTGAAAGAAATAAGACGAATGAAGAAATTTAAAGACAATAGTGTAAGGTTAAATAAATCAATTGAAAATGCATTAATTACAAAATATAGCTTCATAAAAGAAAATGATTCTGACACTTTAGTTGAACAAATAATTAGCCACATTTAAAAAGGGCATTTCGTCTAGCGGTCTAGGACGTCCGAAGCCACATTGAAATCTTGGTTTCAAGGTGATTTCGGGAAACGGGAGTTCGAATCTTCCAATGCTCACGACTAAAATATTTATTATTGGACGAGTTTAAAATACATATTGAAAGAATGCTCAAACCTTATCTGGAAATCGCAAAGATAACCGAACCGATTAGGAAAGTTCAAGAACAGTGGACGAACCAAGCAAGAGTTTTCCAAAAAGAAATTGAGCCAACTTTGGAACTTCAAAAAAATCTTGCTGAACCATTAAAAAACCTTCAAAATTCCTTTGAGAATATTAGTAAGATTTATGGTTATATGCCTAAATTAGATAATCCATTTTTGAAGCAATTAGAAGCCTTCAAAGAGATTGGAGAAAGACTTAAAGAATATACAAAAAGAATACCAGAACAATTTTTAATAATAGCACAACATGGTTGGTTTATTGACTTGGATAGTGAGTTGGATTTTGCTTCACTAGTTGCTCATAGCATACAAGAAGGGAAAGTTCATAAAGCAAATGAAATACTGGTAGATTATTATAAAACAAATTTTGAAAGAATTTTTAAAACCTTGATTAAAAGGCATTATAACAGAAAAGAAATTTTTGAAAGCATAAAAGAATCCTATGAGGAAAGTAATCATATTCTTTTAATTCCGGCTGTTCTAACGCAAGTTGATGGTATTTGTTTTGACTTTACAAAAAAGAAGTTTTTTATAAAAGAGAAAAAGAAAGAGAAATATAAGTATTTACCTGAAGTAATAGTAGTATTAGAAGAATCGGCTAGAAATTTCTCGGAGTTATACTTGTCTCCACTTCAAAATCAGACACCGATTATGGCAAGACAACAAGATATTAATAAATTCCCTTGCAAATTAAACCGACACGAAATCTTACATGGAATAAGCACAGATTACGGAAATGAGATCAATAGTTTAAAAGTAATTTCGCTTCTAAAATATGTTTCAGATTTGCTGACAGACCTTGATAATAAATCACTAAGCAATATAGCAGGCTTTGGCACAATTGCGGACTAAAAAGTGGCTAAAACATTCGAATATTTTATAATTTTGCCCCTAGCTTTAAACATTTGCAGTTGAAAAACCCGCCACTATTGCCAAGCCACAACCGTCAAATCAACTCCCTCACAATCTCCCACACCTCACCATTAGGATTATTCTTTACCGCTTCGGCAACTTTTATGGTATTGATTTCTTGGAAGTATTTTGAACTATACACATTTTTTGAATTATAATTTAAGTTTTTTACTCTACTTTCATCAGCATCTAATTTGGAGTTGTGCTCTTGAAGGAGTTTTACAAAAATTCTTAATATAGTATTTGCATCTTCAAGCCCGGGCTTTTTTATTTTGCTAAATAAGTCTTCGCTGTTCCAATATACCTTTTTCCTGCATATTCGCTCAATAGCTATAGCTCTCATTACTCTAAATTTTTTATATTCTATATCTTCTGTCATTTTTTCATAATTTTTAAAAAAAGGCTACTGTAATTCCAATTGCAGCAGCCTTTTTAGATTATTTTTACTTATCTATTAAACATCTAACATAATACCCATATACCGGCATACTATTCTCTGCTCTCTTCGAAACCCTCTCAAACCCTAAAAACCTTAATTCCTTTCCAATCTTTATTGGACTTAAATTGATTGAAGTTCGCTCCGAAATGTATTCAAGAAGATCTGTTGCAGTTTTAAATTCGCCGTTTTTTTCATCTGCAGGTGCAAAGAATTTCATTACTAAGTCGCGTTCCGGTGTTGAGACCTGGTACTTTTTGTTGATGTAATCGTTTTCTTTGATTTCGTCCGGAGTTAATTCAAACTCAAATTTAACTTTTGTAAGTAAATGATATGCTTGAGACCAAACATCATCAATATCAATTTCGTTGGTATAGTTCCAATCTATGCTTTCAATCTCGAAACATAACCATCGTACTGATCCGTTTTCATCAGTAAGGAATTCCCATCTATCTGTGGATCCTATAAAACTCGCACGCCTTGAATGTACTGTTGGTCGCTTATCATAAGTTAACCTGGCTTTTACCTTGTCCTTTGAAAACATCGATTTAAAGGCATTTATCTCAGCTTTATCAGCTTGTGATAGCTCATCCAGATTAATAAGAAAATTCTCTGTTATTGCAATCATACTGTCCTTGTCCGTTGATATGCTTTCGGTAATGTAATCTTTAAGGTCCGTCGGACATAAAAAACGGCAAAATGTTGATTTTCCACTATTCTGTTTCGTACTTACTAAAACAAATGCCTGTTTATTAAAATAATGATCGTCTATTGCTGTTTTTACAGCTCTGACAAGCCACTTTTTGAAATGCTTCTCAAGTCGTTCTCTGTCATTGGTAATCAAAAACGATGTGAGCTTCAAAATGTAATCAGTACTGCCATCCCATTCCGGAAGACTTTCAAAATATTTTCGAAAAACATGGTATCTCTGAACAAAATCAGACTTCAATAATGCTATCAAATGGTTGAGACTTATGTTTATATTGTCCTTTTGTAACTGGATAAACATATTGTTTTCATTCATCTCAAGCCATTCGGGATCGTCCTTTTTCTTGTACTCAAACTTATTGCTGATTACATTATATCGCAAATCGAAATTCTTACTTAAATAATCTTCTGTGATAATAAATTTATTCGAAGTGATTTTTGAATTTCTATCTGATTTATCAGGCACATTTGCCAAACTGCTATCATCATTGATTCGCTTATTCATGCTACGGATAACAATGCCATACTGTTTTGCAATATGAAATAATGTCTTGATGCTAATTCCACTATTGTTGTTTTTTAGACATTTATTGTATTGATCGTTGCAATTATCAGCACTATAGTCTTGATTATATTTACTTATCTCATGATAATAGTTCCGTCCGGATTCTCCGAACTCGCTCTCGAGTGCAAATCCAATCTTAAGCCATTCTTCGTAATTTGAAGTAATATCAATTCTTTTCCCATCAATTTGCTCGATAAGCTTTTCAACATCGTTTTTCATAATCTTCTCAGGATTGATCTTGAATATTTCGCAATTTGAATTATAGTAAAGATTGGGATCGTTTGACACAAAACATAACCTGGTAACATCTTTACCTGAAGGATCGATTTTTACTCCGGTAATCTTTTCATAATATGATTGTGCTCGTAAAAATGCCTCTCGATGTTTTGTTACGCTGTTATCTGTACGAACCAAAATCTTAATCCCTTTTCCACTGGGACTTTCAAAACAGGCAAATGTAAACTTACATGACTCTGCTTTTTTCCGAACATCTGCGATGTTTTCAATTTTATCAATATCCAGAATTATAATCCTGGAATATTCTTGCAAAAGATTTGATTTTCTACCTCCATTAAACATTCCGGAGGGAGTAAAAGCCGGCAAGGACTTTTTCCTTGCCGTATATTCACTTATTCTCTCTTCAGCAACAAGTTGTCTGAGACTATCAATGTGATGCTTAAACTTTCCTGTCCTAATCAATTCAAGAATTATCTCAATAGGCTTATTTGCAATAATCCTATTAAAATTCTCGAATATGCTAACTTCTGTCATAATTGGTCCTCCTTAAAAACTTTGAACTTTTATGTAATTCTTTTTCAAAAATTTCTCTACATCACTTGCTTTGTAGTAAATTTTATTTCCTACTTGAGAAAAAGGTATTTTTCTTTCATCTCTATAAGCCTGTAATGTTCTTTTACTAATCTTTAATAGCAACAATATGTCCTGATTATCAAGCCAACGATCTGACAGTGGGGTTTGTGCGTCAACTTTAAGTTTTATAAATCTTTCCTCTAAACTTTGTAATTTGTCCATAATTTGTTTGAAAGCTTCTGATTCAATTGTGATAACGTTCATAATAATTAGATTTAAAAATTAAACATTTGCCCTGGTATGGCCAATACCATTTTGGCATAATTGTTTGTTGCAACAAAATCTATTGCAATATTATCGCACTAAAAAAGTCCCCGAAGTCCCCAAATGCAATTTTTTTCAAAAAAAGTTGTAATTCACTCTATATCAACAAATTAAGTGATTTTTGATAAAAAAAGTCCCCAAGATTTTTTTCGGGGACTTTTTTATTAGCTATATGTCTGAATATCAATCTATTAAAAAATATTTTTTCAAAATTTTGAAAAAAAAACAAAAAAAGTCCCCGAGAAAAATGCAAAAGTCCCCGAGAAAAATCAAAAAGTCCCCGGAAATTTTGGGGACTTTTTACAAATTTTTGGGGACTTTTTTTAGCTGTTTTTTGGATAATAATACTTTAAAACGTCAATTTTTTTGATCCGCTTACTCTTTTGTCTTCTCGGCTATGTTTTAAACAGGTCTGAATAGTACCAATTTTTAATAAATTTCCATTCTTATCACAAACTATTTTACTCAGCAATTCTTCTAGCTTTTTCTGTTCAACTTCAATTGCTTTTTTTTCATCATCAGTTAGCATATTGATAGTTTCGTAAACTGCAGTTAAAAATTGATTTGTCTGAACATTTAACTTCACAAAGGGCTCATTGCATAAATCTAGTTTTTCTTCAACTTTATACTTCTTTGGATAATCAGCTTTTGGTTCTATGAAAAGACTAAAATCTATGACATCATAAAGATCTGCTTTTTCTTTGTACTTTTCCACATTCTTTTCCAGGAAGTATGAGCTGAACATCTTTCGCAAATAGGATAAAACGTTAATCATAAAAGCATTTATCATGATCACCATTAAAATTGCATTACGATTTTTAGTCTTTTGTATTTTAATGAGAACTAGCTTTGCATCATAGCAATATCTCTTAACAACCTGAATGTTTTTTTTCGCATAATGAGTTATTTGTTCATCACTATTACAATTATGCAAAATATACTTAGTTTTTACTTTTAGACGTTCAAATGAATCTCCTAAAATCAATTTAAGCTTTTTACCTTTTTCACAATCAGGATCCGGAAGTGTTTTTATTTCATCCTCAAGGTGATAAACTTTTTTAGGAATAAGGATTATGCTGGTAATATTATCAAACACATTTGATTTAACTGTATAATCAAAATCTGATTTTGTGCGAAAGCCAAATTGCTTATATTTTATTTTTGCTACTTCTTTTTTGACATCCAGATCTAAACCTGGAAGTTGAATTTCTGCAGTACTAATTTTCTTTACTAAACTTAAAACATCATCATTCTCAAAATCCCCATTCTTTAAAAAATCGTTTTCTAAAATCTCCTTAAATACATCAACATCAATACTTCTGTACGCTTCGTAACTCATAACTATCCATGATAAATCTTACACAAATCTTTTCACTTTCACAATTATACAAAACTACGTCAGATTACAATATATTGCATCGAATGTTAATAAATTGCAAATCCTTGAACTCATCTATCTTTCAAGCCTTTTCGAGCTTTAAGTCGTTGATTTTCAGCACCTAAAATTTTATCAACAAAAAGTTGATATTATAAATCGTTCACACAAACAATGCCACTCACCAAAGCTAAGTCATTGCTAATTCCAAAAAAATAGTAACCTGTAGTACTCTTTTATTAGTAAGAATTACTACAATATAATAGTTAAATGCCATTGCTTATAGAGTTTTGTAGTGATGTAGTAGGGGGATTTGGTGTTTTTTGGTATTTTTTTAGTTAGTTTTCATTTTATTTTTTAGTTTTCATTTTATTTTTTTTATTTTTACAAAATGTATATATAATTTATACAAACACATATATTTTATAAAAAGAATAACAAAAATTCACTTAGATAAGTTGTATTCAATAATATGAAACTCATTATAAAATTTAAAATAAATGATGTCAGGATTTAGTTACAAAAACTTGCTTTTACAAATAATACACGGTAGTATAATAATTGTCACTATTGCATTTTTGAATAAAGATGCATCACAACCTATTATTATCTTTTTAACATCACATGAATCTATAGCTGTTGTTTTATTTGTTTTTATATCGTTCATAATCGGAAATATAATTGATTTCATTGCAGATTCTCTTGAAAGCTTTACTATGAAATTTGTAAAACCTCCATTATACTATATCCTATCAAAAGAAAGTACATTCGGCATAGCTCTTGCTCATCGAGAATATATTCTAACACAATTGTGTATAACAGCTGCTGAATTAAAAAAATCTAATTTAACCAAATCTAATTTAACTAAATCGTATTTAAAAATATTTAAAAATAAAACGCTTACTAAAAATGATAAAATTAAATTAAATTACATTTTACAAGTTGCAAAAAACAAAGCATTCAAAGTTTGTAGTGACTATCAGAGAGAACAAATAGATTCGTTTTTTGTACTATATGTTTTTTCAAGAAACATATCATTAAGTTTACTAATTTCGATAATATTACTATTTGGTCATATAAATTGTTTTATGTTGTTATTACTTTTCTTGTTAATGCTTTTTTCATTATGTGCTTCATGCAGATATTACTTATATTATTTAAGGATATTATTAGGGTCAACTATTCCCAAAAAAATATTACAACAAAAGATTAAGAATTAATTCCCATTAATCAAATGTTGGTGGTTTAATTTCACTATAAATCAATAGTTGATGTTTTATTTGATCAAAATTTATTTCTAAAAGTGCTTATTGATTTACTAGAAATTTGTTATAGCACATTCAAACACTGATCAAATTTTTTTTAAAACTTAACTTGCATTTATTTACATTATTTTGTATTTTTGTAATAGAACAAAACAATAATGTTTTTTGAAGTAATTTAGTGTATTTTGTTGTTTGAATTTCAGGTGTCCAAAAAGAGACCAATGATTTTCAGGCTTTGCAAAACTCTGATTATAAGACATTTAGGAGGATTAGGACGTTCCCTCTTTCTCCGCCAAAGTTAAAACCCATCGCTGAGGCGATGGGTTTTTTGTTAGTGCAAATCCGCCAAAAACCCAGTTTTTGAAGCGGATTTGCACAAACAAAAAACCAGCGAACAAAGTTCGCGTAGGTTTTAACTTTGATTGCCACCCCCCTCTGGGATCACAAATTTTGTTCGCAAAATTTGTGATCCCAACCCAACCTGCAATTTTTCAATTTTGCGAAGCAAAATTGAAAAGAGCAGATAGATTTCACCATATTATTTATTTGCAAAGC